>NZ_JACJUZ010000127.1:0-6690 GCF_014299995.1 Sphaerospermopsis sp. LEGE 00249
TATTCCCTGTTCCCTGTTCCCTATTCCCTATTCCCTATTCCCTATTCCCTATTCCCTATTCCCTATTCCCTATTCCCTATTCCCTATTCCCTATTCCCTATTCCCTATTCCCTATTCCCTATTCCCTATTCCCTATTCCCTATTCCCTATTCCCTATTCCCTGCCTCTACGAAAAATTCATAAATCAAACCGGATTGCTATATATGAACATTGTCATAGATGCTCTGCCCATTAATCATATGTCAGGTAGACACGTCATTTCTGGGCATTTACGAATGTTGGCCAAGTATCATGGCGATCGCCATCAATTTTTTGTTCTACATCACCACAACAATCGGGATCTTTGTTGCGACCTAGGATCGAGTTTTCACTGGATAGAGTGTCCTAACTTTGGTGAAAACTGGTCGGCTCGACTTTGGTGGCAATTTACTCAGTTAGAGTCCCTCCTGACCCAACTAAAAGCTCAACTAATTATTTCAACCTCCGGCGCTCTGGTTCCCGGAACTAAATTACCCCAAGTGGTGATTGCCCAGAATCCCTGGTGTTATGTTAGGGAATTTCACTACACAATTGGCGATCGCCTGAAGGCCTGGCTGCAAAGACAGGGCTACAAACAAGCCCAAAAAAAAGCACAGGCCATGTTTTTTAATTCCACATATCTGGGAAATTTGTATCTGGAACAAACGGGCATTCAGCCCAACCGGAGCTATATTTTATACAATGGAATAGATGATGATTTTTTTGAAAATGCAACAGAGCAATATTTAGCATTTAAAAACCGCGAGTTAACAATTTTAACGGTTTCAGTCATGACACCGCATAAAAAAATTGAAGAACTTATCAGTATGCTAGATATTGTTATACAACAAGGCTTCTCTGTAAAGTTAATCATCGTCGGTCCATGGAGTAACACATCCTATAAACTGCAAATTGAAAAGTTAATTCAAGATTTCAAGTTGCATAATTATGTCACAATAACGGACAAAGTATCGAGGGAGAAACTGCAGGAATTTTATCAAAAATCTCGAGTTTTCTGCTTGTTTAGTCGCTGTGAATCCTTTGGGATTCCGGCAATTGAAGCCCAAACATACGGCACACCAACAATTGTTGCAGATTTTTGCGCTCCCCCAGAAGTTGCTGGACCTGGTGGTATAATCATCAACTCCCTTAATATCATACAAGAAACTAATAAAATTATCAAATTATTAACAGATTCAGCCGAATGGGAATTATATTCAAGAAATGCTTTTAATAATGCAGATAGATTTCGCTGGAATAAGGTGACATTGCCCCTAATTAATTTTATTAGTGAATTTAGTTCCCATGAAAAGTCTAATGGTTGATTTGCAAAATAAATTACTATCTACAATCACAAGAGAAACAAGTGGAAGACAATTTTTTCCCGTAATTGACGGATTGCGTTTTGTTGCTATTTTGGGTGTTGTTCTCTATCATATTCAAGACTATTTTTTTACTAAAACTGGAGAACAAAACACATCATTATTTTTAGTCCCCTTACTAAAAGGAGGTTATCTAGGGGTGCAATTATTTTTTGCCATTAGTGGTTTTATGATATCACTGCCATTTTTACAAGGATATTCCCCAAATTTTTTTCAATATATAAAACGGCGTCTCCTGCGTTTAGGACTTCCATATATTATTAACTTGTTGATCATATACACCTTGTTAGTATTGGTTTTAAAGCAAGATTTTTATGAACTGTTGCCTCATTTTTTCGCCAGTGTTGCCTACATGCACAATATTATATACGGCAGCATGAGCAAAATTAATTTTGTTGCTTGGTCTCTTGAGGTGGAATTTCAGTTTTATTTAATAGCACCGATTTTCTTAATTGCGTTAACAAAAATCAACAATAAAATTCGTAAATTTGTCCTATTATTTTTACTGGTTTTAGGAGGTATTTCTGCGTCAGGATACATCAGTTACCCCTGGATAAAGGGAGCAACAATTATCCATAACTTTGGGTTTTTCATAGCTGGAATACTTGCAGCAAATATTTTTGTGTTTGACTGGAAAACCTCAGTTAAACAAAGTTATTTCTGGGATTTGATGTGCATCATATTAGTGAGTTTTCTATTTTTCCCACTTCATAGCCGAACATTATTGATGGGTTTGGATGAAAAACTGTATTTACCCATTTTGACCTATATTATTTTGATCTCAGTTTTAAAATCAAAGTTGATTAACTCAGCACTCAGTCAGCCCTATATTTATTTAATAGGGGGAATGTGTTACTCGATTTACTTGTATCATTTTTACGTCATCTCTTTAGTTGGTCGAGTGCTACTTCCCTTAGTGGAATCACTACCTGTGTGGTTACAATTTACCATTGTAGTGGTAGTAATGTTGCCAACCATTTTATTAGCTAGTGTACTATTTTTTATTTTTTTTGAAAAGCCATTCATGAAACGAAAGACTCATGTTGCAATAACAAAGGATAGAACAGACGAGAAACCTTGCATCTAATTGACTTAATCCCGCCTCACTTTTTCATCAAACCCTACGTAAATTATGCCTATTAAAGTCGGTATTCTCACCACTCACCCAATTCAATATCAAGTACCCTGGTTTCGCCTATTAGCCCAGAACGCCGACATTGATCTGCACGTCTTTTTCTCTATGATTCCCAATGCTATGCAGCAGGGAGATGGATTTGGGGTGGCTTTTGAGTGGGATATTCCTTTATTGAATGGCTATGAATATCAAGTTTTAACAAATATTGCCCAAACACCATCTGTAACCAACTTTGGGGGCTGTGATACCCCAGAAATTTTTGCCCTCGTCAAAAACGGCAATTGGGATGTTTTTATCGTCAATGGTTGGGTTGTTAAAAGCTGCCTACAACTCCTGGTAGCTTGCCGGTTCTATGGCATTCCCTGTATTGTCCGGGGGGAATCTAATCATCTTGCCCATAGGGCATGGTGGAAAAAACAACTGCAACGGCTATTAATTAGTCAGTATAGTGCCTGTTTGTATATTGGAAAAGCTAACCAACAGTTTTATCTCAACAATGGTGTAGCACCAGAAAAACTATTTTCTACCCCCTATTGTATAGACAACGAAAGATTTACCGCCCATACCAGTCAGATCCTTAGTGAAAAATCCTCTCTTCTAGAAAAATTCCGCTTAGACCCCCACACCGTCACCTTCCTTTACTGTGCTAAGTTTATTCCTAAAAAACATCCCCTAGATTTACTCCAGGCGATCGCCCTATTACAACAAAACCATCAACCCACAGGGCAACTACTGATGGTGGGAGACGGGGAATTACGCCCTATCTGTGAACAATTTGTCCGCGATCACCAACTACCAGTTAGGTTTGCCGGGTTTCTCAACCAGAGTGAAATCATTACTGCTTACCTGGTGTCCGACTGTCTCGTCCTCCCCTCTGATGCCGGTGAAACCTGGGGGCTAGTGGTCAATGAAGCCATGGCCTGTGGACTACCAGCAATTGTTTCCGATCAAGTGGGATGCCATTTTGACCTGATTGCACCGGAAACCGGTTGGACTTACCCCATGGGACAAATAGACAAGTTAGGCGATCGCCTAGCCACAGCGCTCAAACTAGGTCAAGCAAAGCTGGCTGAGATGGGAAATAACGCCCAGAGAAAAGTGATGATGGAATATAATTACCAAAAAGTAGTCTGTGGTATTACAGAAGCCATGCGTTATGTGCGGAGTTAACTGTTACCAGCAACAATGGAAAGTGATTTATGGCATCTGGTATAGTATTACTGATTTCAGTTTTAGGGGCGATTCTCGCCCTACGCAATTGGCGGCAGGGGATATACTGGCTAGTATTTCTAGCAGCAGTACAAGACCCCCTGAGAAAAATGATCCCCGGATACCCCGCCAGTGTCCTGTTAGCAAGTGTGCCAATTATATTAAGTATAATCCTGGGGTTGTCGGGACAAAAAGACTGGTTGCATTCATTCTGGCGAATGTATCCCAATGTGAACCGCAGTTTTAACTGGTTTGCGCTGGCTTGCATCCCCCCAGCCTTGATTTCTCTGACCTATAGTTCCAACTCCTGGCTCATGACAGTCTTTGGCATCTTTAACTATGGCGTTTTCTTGGCGGCGATTTTAGTGGGTTTTCACTTTGCCCAATCTCTAGAAGATATCCAAAGACTATTTAGTTTTTATTGTCTCCTCTCCGTGGTCATGCTGAGTGGCACATTTTTAGAATACTTTAACGTCGTACCTGGATGGACTCTTATAGGTACCAGTGCCTTAGACTTTGATTGGGTGCGACATAGTACTGGCTACGTTGTCAAGCTGATAGCAGGTTTTTACCGTTCCCCAGATGTCATGGGCTGGCACGCTTCAACAACTTCTATGTTCAGTTTTTTTCTGTGCACCACCTCGAAACCGAGGCAACGCTACCTCTGGTTAGCTATTTGTGTCATAGCGATCGCCGCCCTGTTTTTCTGTGGTCGTCGCAAGATGCTTTATATGTTGCCCGTAGCGGCAATAGTTTTTACTTTGATCTATGCCCAAGCCCGTGGAGGGCGGATCTTTTCCGTTTTGCCCGTTCTACTGATTCCACTGCTAATTATGATATATATTGGCAACAATCTGGGAGAAGATTCCACCTACGTCAGATATTACCAAGATCATTTTGCTGTTGCGGGTGAAGACCTTCGACGACATAATTTTGATGCCTTGATTGAAACAGTGCGTCAGTCGGGATTTTTTGGAGCCGGTCTGGGATCAGCTTCCCCAGGAAGCCAGAATCTTGCCATTTTCAATGTCCAAAGACCGAGAACTTGGCAAGAAAGTGGCACCAGTAGGATGATGGTCGAATTGGGAGTACCGGGTTTTATAGCCTTAGTCCTGCTGCTGCTCAGTTTAGTCCTTTCAGCATGGGTACAAGTGCAGTCCCTATTCAAGTCGCAAATGTACTTAGGGGTTTACACAGGTGGAATTTTAGCCTTTTTCCTGGCAAACATTGGTAGTTTGATGGTATCTGGGCAAATATTGGCAGACCCATTTATTACTTTTTTTATTGCTTTCTCCCTGGGGTTAGTATTGTCCTTCGCCAAGTATTGGCAAGCTTTTTTTTGGCATCAAACCCAGAATATAACCCAAAATATAACCATAGGAAACTCTGAAATTGACCGATAAGACCGAACTAATGGCTGGATTTTTACCTTTTCTTCACGATAATCAAGGTGTGTTAGAAGTAGCATTAATCACCACTTGTTCCACTGAGTCTGTAGGCAGTATGCTGATTTATGTGGACATGGTGACGGAAACCTTATCTTCTTACTCACAAAAAGTCCGACTGACCAGGATTGACTTACTGAACCTTGTCCCCGATCTGTTTTTTCTCCCGGCTAAACTGAAAAAACGGTTTCAACAGCTTTGGTTACTATTGATTTCCCCGCTACAGTTGCGTAAATATATGTGCAAATACAATGGCGACATATTTCACCTGATGGATGGTAGTACCTGCTATGTTCTCAGGAAAATACCGCCAGAAAAATGTGTTGTCACCCTTCACGATTTAATTCCCGTTTTGCAACAAAAAGGGGAATTTCCCATACCCCCGCCTGGTTTTTTCGCCCGCTGGTTAATTAGAGAAAACTTAAAATCCCTCAAATCCCAGAAAAATATATGTGTTGACAGCACCTGCACAGGTCAGGACTTTCAACAGAATGTTAGCAATCAAATTGTTCCCACTGTGATTTTCCCTGGTATTAGAAGTAGCTTATTAGACTTAATCCCGTCAGAAATCCCCGGATGGCAGGAACGAGTGCAGGATGGAAAAAGAATAATTTTGCACATTGGTAACAATGGCTTCTATAAGAACCGAGCAACGGTAATTAGAGTTTTTGCCGAACTGGTCAAGAGTCACCCCCTGTCATTGGTGATGGCTGGGTCTCCCCCAGATATGGATCTGCAAATGATCATTCAAGAACTGCAAGTAGGTGACAAAATTACCTTTGTTTCCCATCCCAATGATCAGGCGGTATCCTCCCTATACCTGAAGGCTTCCATCTTGCTTTTTCCCAGTTACTATGAGGGATTTGGTTGGCCTCCTTTAGAAGCGATGGCTTTTGGCTGTCCAGTTGTTTGCTCTCACAGTGGTTCTCTCCCTGAAATAGTTGGTAATGCTGCTCTGATGGCCAGTCCTGATAATCTATCAGCCATAGTTGCACAGTGTGACTTTTTACTCAACCAATCGGAGGAAGCAACAAAGCTAGTGCAGGCGGGACTAGAGAATATTCAACGTTTTAGTTCCCTGAAAATGGGGGAAGATCTCATTAATTTTTATAACCGCGTACAACGGTGAGGGAGCCGGTGAATAGTGATCCACACACCGAAACCGGGGAATGAATTAAGAATCTCAAAGCTTAAATCGTTTGAAAAGCGACTGGTTTTAATTATATTTTCCGAGTTTTACAAACAAATTGCAGTTTACAATTTTAGTCAAAATGTTTTTTAAAATTGACACATTAAATTTTTTGATTTCTCATCCCCTTTCTTCTTCAAAACCATGGAAAGCAATAATGAATTTTGTGCATTGGCAATTACATTATATAGCAACCCTAAATCAATCATGAGAAAACACCGTAGTCATGAAGTTTAGGGAAGTCAAATATTTGACAGTTGATTGATAGTTCAAATAACTCCTTGATCACAGTAAACGAGTGACAGAAAAAAT
>NZ_JACJUZ010000010.1:0-93394 GCF_014299995.1 Sphaerospermopsis sp. LEGE 00249
TAACACGAATAACTTTCTTCCTTAACATGATCTCGACCTCAATACTATAATCATAGCATACCACGAGGAGATTTGTGGAGGTTTTACCAGAAATGTTTAGGTATATAGCCTACAGTCCCAACCCCAGATTTAGTGGCCGTACCCGTAGTCAATTCATCACCATTATGAATAATCTCAAATTGAGTTATCCCCAAAAGATGAATGCAGCAGTACCGGCAAATGAATACTGTGGTGATTTCATTCTCCAAGATAGCTTAAATCAGTCCACAACTTTAGCAAAAGCAGAACAAGAACAAATAGAACTAACCGTTATGGCAAATACAGAAATATACAATGATTACTTTGCTATGTATATATAGCGGCAGGTGAAAATGGAATTGGTGAAATGCTTTCCCATAATTTTTGCTTTCCAATAGCTAAAGTAGTTGAAAAAGCTACCGCATATCATTAAAAACTATCTTCGATCCAGCAGCAGTAAAAGCAGTGCGATCGCCAAGTTGAGCATAACCAAAAACGGTCATTCCTGCTGCACATCCTGCTTGTACACCCGGTACAGATTCTTCTATCAAGGGTTTGGTGCGTTATGCTGTCGCTAACACACCCTACATATCTTTTCATAAATCAAATATTAGTCCTATAGTTTGGTTATTACAAATACTATTGCTATTACAATTATTTTCATGTCATCACGAAACTTCCAACTGCTCTATTTCCGCACTCTGTCCTTGATCTAATTCTGGTAAATTTTTACCCAAAATTACAACTGAAACCATCATTAATAAACTCGTTACCATAATCACACTGATCACATTTGGATCATCAAAATTGCTTGTACCTATTAACAAAGCAGCAGCAAAATTGCGTTGTGCAGTTCCTACTCCTAAAACTCTTTGAGTATCAATACCAGGTCCTCCCAATAAATAACCTACAGTAAAAGAAAATACAATAAAAATAGCACAAACAAAGATTACACCATTTGTCAATAAAACAATAATTTCCCCAAAGTGAACTATCAACCTCACTCCTAAACCTAAAAGCAATCCAAAACTAGATAATTTGGCGGTAATTGCTTGTAAGCTAAGGGATATATTTTCAGATTTGGACTTAATTAATAACCCAATTCCTAACGGTATTATCATCATCAATATTAAAGGTTTAGCAATATCCCAAGAGTTGACTTGTACACCTTGCAAAACCAAAGGTAATACAATCGGCATATAAAAAACAGTACCTAACATTAACATCATCATCAACCCTGTAGAAAAAGCTAAATTCCCCTTCACTATTTGGGCAAGTTTAGGTAAAGCTGGCGGACCTGAAGCCAATGCCATAATGATCAAACCATCTTTCACAGGTTCATTAACAGGTATTACTAGCAGCAGTAAATAGACAAAAACTGGCACTAAAACAAAATTTGTTAGTAGCGATAAAACAACCAATCTGATATTAAGAAGAGGTTGCCAAATCTGTTGTACAGTTAACTTTAAACCTGTACCAAACATAGTAGCAACAACAAATGCGAGGAATGCGATTTTGTCAAGGATGGGGATAATTTGGTGCATAGATTTCTTATTTCGCGCCAAGTCGCAGAGAAGCAAAGACGCAAAGAAGAAAACAAGAAGTGAGCATGATTTTTAAAATATACTCTCAATCTTGCTCTCCGCGCCTCTGCGCCTCTGCGTGAGACAACAATTACTTCAAATTCAAAGTAAGTTTCTGTAAATTACCTGTGAATGCAAATGGTACTTGATAGGTTTCCACAATAGGAGTACCTGTATCTTGACCGACATCAAAAGTTTCATTTAATGCCAAACGGTAGGGTAAAGTTTTTTCAATTCTACCCTCAGCTACCTGTTGATCATTAATGAATAACTTGCCAATTCCACCTGCACCAACTCCACCACCGTCATAATCAAAATTAAATTTAATTGTTGATTTACCAGGTGCTAATTTTGCAGGAGATTGAATAGTGTACCGTTCGGAATTAGCAAAGTTGTAAACGTAGGTTGGTTTACTATCTTCTAGGAAAAATCCCCAACCCGCAAAACGTCCACCTTGAGTTAATAACACACCTTCTGCACCATTTTCAGGAATGTCTACATCAACAGTAATACTAAAGGATCTATTTTTTAAACTTGGGGCGCTACCTTCAGGAATGCTAACTCCACCAGAATAGTAAGTAAAAGTTGTGCGTCCTGCGGCAGGGGAAGGACGACTTTTGACATCAAATCTTTCAGAAACGCGATCATCTAATGGTAAAACTTTGTGTTTACGAGCTTCTGATAAAAACAACTTTTGCAGTTTTTCTAATTTCTCTGGATTTTCAGATGCTAGGTTATTAGCTTCGCTAAAATCTTTCTCAATGTTGTATAGTTCCCAAGGATCTTTCTCGAAGTCTGCATTAATTGTACCCTGCCAAGGTAATCGGGGATGACGCGCCGCAGCTATCCATCCATCATCATAAATCGCCCGGTTGCCAAACATCTCAAAATACTGGGTTTCATGTTTAGAATCAGCTTCAGGATCATCAAAAGTGTAAACTAAGCTAGTACCTTCGATTTTCTGTTGTTTTACCCCGTTAACTTGAGTAGGTGCAGTAATTCCCGCAGCTTCAAAAATAGTTGGCGTAATATCAATAACATGATGAAATTGGCTACGAAGTCCGCCTTGATCTTTGATGCGATCGCCCCATGCAATAATCAAGGGGTTACGAGTGCCACCAAAATGAGACGCTATTTGTTTTGTCCATTGAAATGGTGTTGTACCAGCCCAAGCCCAAGCTGCATGATAATGATTGAATGTTTTAGGACTACCTAAATCATCCAAAGAAGCTAATAATTGTTCTCGACTTTCAGGTACTTTATTGAAAACTTTTAATTCATTGACGCTACCTGCTAAACCACCTTCGGCACTAGCACCATTATCACCAACGATGTAGAAAACTAAGGTGTTGTCTAATTCACCAATTTGGTCAATGGCATCAATTAATCTTCCCACTTCATAGTCCGTATGTGCCAAAAATCCGGCAAATACTTCCATTTCATGGGCATAGATTTTTTGATCCTCTGGAGATAAGGAATCCCATGCTGGCAATTCTACCGGACGGGGGGTAAGTTCGGCATTAGCAGGAATTACACCCAGTTGTTTTTGACGAGCAAAGGTTTCTTCTCGTAATTTATCCCAGCCTTGGTCAAATTTTCCCTTGTACTTGTCTATCCAGGCTTTGGGAGCGTGATGAGGTGCATGGGTAGCACCGGTAGCCAAATAGGTAAAAAAGGGCTTGTCAGGGGCTATAGACTGTTGAGAATGAATCCAGTTAATGGCATGATCTACTAAATCTGGAGTCAAATGATAATCAGGGTTATTGGTTGGTGGTGCAACTCGCTTAGTATTTTCTACCAAAGCCGGACTCCATTGGTTAGTATCACCACCCAAAAAACCATAAAAATACTCAAATCCTAATCCCGTCGGCCAGCGGTCAAAGGGTCCAGCCGCACTGGTTTCATAATCTGGTGTGTTGTGCCATTTACCGAAAGCAGCAGTATTATAACCGTTCTGCCGTAATACTTCCGCTACAGTAGCCGCACTCTTGGGTAAAATTGTTGTGTAACCGGGAAAACCAGATGCTAACTCTGCAACTACACCTGTACCGACTGAATGATGGTTGCGTCCAGTTAATAAAGCTGCTCTGGTGGGTGAACAAAGGGCTGTAGTGTGGAATTGGTTGTAACGTAATCCTTTTTCAGCTAAACGAGTTAAATTCGGGGTATCTACGAGTCCACCAAATGTACTCGCTTGCCCAAAACCCACATCATCCAATAATACTAATAATACATTCGGGGCTTTTTCCGGGGCTTTAATGGGTGCGGGAAAATCTGGTTTTGAATCTTTGTAAGTTAAGCCAATTTCACCATCAAAAGACGGTGGACGTACTGGTAAAACCTTTGATGTCGCAGCTAAGGCGGGGCTTGTTACCATCAACAATGTGATGAGAAAAGATAGAGACAGCACCCGCAAAATTGAATGTAACATACAATATCCTTGTATAATAAATCTGCAACTTTGCGTCTTTGCGTCTTTGCGTGAGGCTTAATCTTTTAACGAACCACGAAGGACACAAAGGACACGAAGATTAAGAATGTTAGAGAGAGATTTTGCGTTAGTCTTGTAAATTCTTCACCAAACGAAACCCGATATGGGTTGTTCCCGTATCAGTAGATTCTGATTCCCGTGCGGCTGGACGATAACGGCTACAATAGTTTGGCGCACATAGGTAAGAACCACCTTTGATGACATGAAGGTCAGTTTCTGTAGGTTTTTTAGGGTCAAAACTTTGGTTAACAGATCCCCGACTTCTTTGAGAAGTGGGGGATCTATCGTTGAATAAGTCGGAAGTCCATTCCCACACATTGCCGGTCATGTCGTACAGTCCATAACCATTGGCTGGGAAAGAACCTACTTTTGCTGTTCCTACATAACCATCAGTTTTAGTATTGAAAAAGGGGAAGATTCCCTGCCAGGTGTTGGCTTTTTTCACTGAATATTGATTCCCCCAGGTATAAGTTGCTCCATCCAACCCACCGCGAGCAGCATATTCCCACTGTGCTTCTGTTGGTAATGATTTTCCTGACCATTGGGCGTAGGCTACAGCGTCTTGATATGCAATATGAACAACTGGGTAGTTTTCTTTGCCTACAATAGTGCTATCACTACCAAAGGGATGCTGCCAATTAGCACTGGGTGTCCAATGCCACCAACTGAGAATTTGAACTTCCTTCACACCTTGTTTTGGCATTTGAAAGACCATTGATCCTGGTAATCTCTGCTCATCTAGTAAGTCGGGAAACTGTTCTTTTGATAAAGGTCGTTCTGCAACTGTTACATAGTTGGTGGCTTTGACAAATTCAGCGAACTGAGCATTTGTCACTTCGTATTTATCTATGCAAAATGATGTAACTGTGACATTTTCTGCTGTTTGCTCTTCCACAAAACCAGAATCATCTGCTCCCATTTTGAATGTACCTCCAGAAATCATTACCATTCCTGGAGGACAGGGGTTAACGGCAAATGCTGGTGAATTAGTAAATAGCGATATCAGTGCAACTACTTGAATGAGTAGCAATATTAAAAACCGCATTTTACGTTTTATTAAGCTCCTGAGCGATCGCTTGTAGAATCACTGGGAGGTTCTTCTTTACCACTTCTGCAACTGACCAAGTTATCTTGATTGAGATTATTGGCAGTCAATACATATACTGGAATCAAGATGAAAATTGCAGCAGTAATTAACAAAATTGCATATCTCATGGATTTATTTTTCACCTCTTCTCTTTTCTAAGTTAGTTTCTCCTCTCCAGTAGCCACTGGTAAATCTTTGTGAGTGCTATATTCTGTCCAAGAACCTTCATAAATTCTAACTTTGGGATAATTAAGTAGATGCTTTAAAACCACATATTGTAATGTAGCTTCTCGTCCTGTACTACAAGAAACAATAATGTCATTTTCAGGAGTAATCTTTTTATCTGCCAGAATTTTTTTAATTTCATCTAATGACTTTAATTTGTGAGGATTTTTAGCATCTGTAAATGTTACCCAAGGAATATTCCGCGCACCAGGAATATGTCCATTGCGTATCCAAATATTTTCCTCACCCCGGAACAATTTTTCTGGTCTAGGATCAATAAAAACAACTCCTGATTTACCAATCAGTTTTTTCACATCACTTAAATTCACACGCACTGAAGGGTTATCTTTAACTGTGAATTTACCGACTGAGTATTTAGGAAATTCTTTTGTGACAGCTTGATCGGTTTTATAACCAGCATAACCACCATCTAATACAGCAATATCTTTCAATCCAGAACGTTCTAGTAAATAAGCAACCATTGTTGCACCTAAAACATCTCTACCATCTGAATATACAAGAACACGACTATTATTTGTTACACCAGAATTAGCAAATATTTCTCCTAATTTTTGATTTTCCCAATATTGTACCGGTAATCCTTCTTTTGGACCCCTAAAAGCTGTATCAGCAATGTTGACAGCATTAGGAAGATGTCCTTCTATATAGTCGAGAGGAAAATTACGTACATCTAAAATTCTAAGGTTAGGATCTTTGGCGTTTTCAGCTACCCAATTTGGCGAAACAAACTGAATATTGGCGCGAGAATTAGCTGATAATACTGGCAAAGGTAATAAGGGAATACTTACTAAAAATGCAAAAAACACTGTCACCAGAGCAAATAACTTAGGTTTTTTCAAATTCTTTAAAGAAAAACTTTTAACCATCATTTTCACCTTTATTTCTATTTCATCAAAATCTTCATTACTTAGTGAAATTACTTTAATTAACAGGAATGTTAAAGTAATCTCAAAAACCGCATTCTACGCAGTTGTTACCGTTAAACCAAGAATTTTAGCGAATCTTTCTACATAAAATTCTGTAGGATTAGCAACTTGTTGAATAGATTCCCGTTGACGTAAATTCTCCCACCATTCCTGTAATTTATATGTTTCTGTGGGCAATGTAAAATTACGGAATTTTTCTAAAACTGGTAATCTTTCAAACCAAGGATAGAAGCTGATATCAACTAAACTCAAATGTTCGCCTAAGAAGTAGGAACCATTACCAGAAAGTTTACCTAATCCTTCTTCTTCAATATACAAAAGAGACTCTAAAAACTCTCTCTTTCCCTGTTCTTGTTCTTGGGTATCTTTACCACGCAGGAATTTATTAAAAGCTGGAACTAAACGGGTATTAGCGTAATCTATCCAAATTCTTGCAACTGCTTTTTGAGCAGGATCATGAGGTAACAAAGCTGGTTCGGGAAATACTTCTTCTAAATATTCATTGATAATTGCGGATTCATATATTTCGACATCACCATGTTTGATGGCTGGAACTTTTCCATAGCGAGAAACTTGGGTAAAAGCTTCTGGTTTATTCTGTAAGTCAATTTCAATCGGTGTAAAATCAATTCCTTTTTCCAGCAACACTACACGGGTTCTTTGGGAAAAAGTAGAGGCTTTAGCAAAATACAGTTGTAATGTACTCATTTAGTCCTTTCCTTGATTGGGATTTGTTTGATTTTTTAGTTAATTAGGGCTTGCTCATAGCAGAGCGTGGCGTAAGCCATAAAAGTATTCTCGTATAGACAGGTAAAAGACAAGAGTTTGGGCTATCTGTTGGCAACAAATTTTTCCCTATTTCACGCTCACTATTTTCAATTTTGCTACTCCTATCTTGAACAACCTTGCACCTCATTGTTCTATTTTTCGCCTCAATCCTTTGATTTATCGTTTTACATTTATTCCACATCCCCTAATTACAAAAATTGCAATTTGAATGACAGTCAAAGATAGAAGTGAAATTGCTTCACTTCTACGAGTTATATTCTTTTGACTGGCAAAATACCAGAGGTCAACATTAACTACGGTTTGTTGGTCAATTTTTAGTAGTATTCTAAGAGTATTTCATAGTTTTTACTAAAAAACAAGTCTTTTAGCAAACATTTTTCTCAAAATGTAGAGCCAAAATGCCCAACAATCTAACACTTGTCCATACCTTGCTTTTCTTCAGTACCGCGTTCATTGCCGGGTCGTTTAGCGAACTTCCATCTGTTAAGTTAATGTCTCATACCAATACTTTTCGATTAATAAAGCTTTAACAAGTAATTATATCTTTGCAGCTAATTAATGAATAAATTAAATACATTTAATCAATAAAAGGACATGACAATATATCTTGTGGAAATATCCCAAGAAGAACGCCATACTGCACATTTATCCCTTGTTCAACTGTGTCGATCGCAGTGATAATGCCCAAATCACCATTAAATACTTCCCGTTGATAATCATTAGTCTGCTGAATCACCCTGTCACCTACCTGCAATGTCATCCCACCTCTGGTAATCTCTACCTTGTCGGGACTTTTAGGGTTAATTAATTCCTGCAAGACATTATTGAGGTTGCGAGTACCCACTAACTCCCGTGTCATGGGACAAAGCACTGGTACATCTGTAGCTGGGTTAAACCCTAACCGGGGAATCAAATCTGTAATTAATTCACAAATTGTCTGTATACCGTGTTCTGGTTGAAACTGAACTTTAGACTAAAAACACAAAATGACTCAGGGAAGCTGAGTTGAAAAAAAGCAAAGTTCTTACAGGCATCCCTTGATTTTTTTGCGGTCCCTTTCACTAACGATCGCTCTCTTTTAGTCTAAATTTCAGTAATGATATAAGCTGAAATTAAAATAAGTGAAACTTAATTATAAGAAAATAGGCTAAAAACCCTTAAGGCTTCGCTGTGAGCATCAGCCGATAGCGTAGCGTGGCATTAGCCATATAGTTAAGTTTTGGATCTGGGTGGCAAAACTTGACCTTCCTTCAGGCAAGGGACGACAGTTGCTTCACTCAGGGAAACCCTTTCGGCAGTTCCTTCTGGGGGAAACCCCCAAGACCGGACTGCCTCACCAACGCACTGCCTCACGAAAGCCATTTGAAGCGTTTACGCTTCAGTAACTTGTGATATAATCGTTATCACGTCAGACAGTATGTTTGTAAAATTGTAATAACCCAAGTTGCTAGTTATGCCTTTAAAGGCTGAAAAATGGGAACTGTCAGCAGATATAGGAAGAAAAATCCTAGATGATACTATCGAAATTGATTGTTATCCTGAATCCTATTCCTAACTATCAACTTGGGTTAATAATAATTATTGTTTTTGCAGAAAGTTAAAACCTGAAATTAAATTTAGGATGGCTGCCATCAGATGAATTCCCCATCTTTTTCAAATTATTGGAATGGGCGCTTTATAGGTGATAACCAGCGATACCGGATCGATAAACCTCTAGCTGTCGGTGGTATGGGAGAGGTATTATTGGCCACGGATACCCGTGTAGGTCAACAGGTAGTATTGAAGTTACTCAAAGATACGCTAGTAGCATCCCAAGAGATGAAAAAGCGTTTTGAACGGGAAATAGCCGTGTGTGCAGCTTTGCAAAGTGACCACATTGTTAAGATTAGTGATTGTGGGGTAACTCCAGAAGGATATCCCTTTTATATAATGGAGTATTTGCGCGGTCAAACATTACGACAATTGCTACTGCGGGAAAAGCGATTGTCTGAAGAAAGAACCGTCAGTATTATTTCGCAAGTGTGTCAGGCTTTACAGATGGCACATCAAGGAGTAACTCTACAAAAAGATGGTAGCAATGAACATATTCAGGTGATCCATCGTGACCTGAAGCCGGATAATATCTTTCTCATCCCTACAGATTTGGGAGAGTGGGTGAAGATATTAGATTTTGGTGTAGCGAAAATCCGTAATGATTCTTCTGAACAGAGCAATTTAACTACTACTTTTATCGGCACATTTCGTTATGCCGCACCTGAACAGATTCAAAACAAGCAAAATTTAGATGCCAGGGCTGATATTTACAGTTTGGGCATTATCTTGTATGAAATGTTAAGTGCAGCAGATCCCTTTGGTTTCAGCACTAAAGGTAATAATATCAGTGAAGCTTCCTGGGTTGTTGCTCATACTTATGAACTACCAAAACCTTTGCGTGAACAACTTGGATGTGAAAACATATCTGCCGAAATGGAAACTGCAGTCATTAAATGTCTGCAAAAAGATCCGAATAATCGCTTTGCATCAGTAGGTGAACTAAATCAGGCGTTGCAAGAGGTTATTAAACCCACCCTTGGTACCGCTAGTACCATAAATGAAACTATTGTTCAGCCTCAACCTGATTTTCATCAGGAAACTGTCTCTAAACCCTTGCAAACATTTTATACAAGCGCATCTGAAGATGAGACTATTCTACTGATCCCACAATTGCCAAATCAACAGTCAAATAACGAAACAGTACCCCGTCCCCTACAACCAAATCAACCACAACCACCAGAAGGGGGTATGTTCCAAGATCGTCCTTCACCCTATGCAAACAACAATAACGAAACAGTACCCCGTCCCCTACAACCAAATCAACCACAACCACCAGAAGGGGGTATGTTCCAAGATCGTCCTTCACCCTATGCAAACAACAATAACGAAACAGTACCCCGTCCCCTACAACCAAATCAACCACAACCACCAGAAGGGACTATTGTCCAACCCCAACCGTCATCAGAACCAAAGAATCATCAAAATCCAGCAAATAGGCCAATCAACAATGAACAAGCCAGCAACTTAGATAATACCTTGTATCAGCCACGACCTGTAGTTTCTCCAAGTCGTAACAATATACCAGATAACACAATCTTTCAACCAAAGCCAGAACAGTTAGTTAGCCCCAGAAGTTCCCACAGTTTTGGGCAAAATATTTGGATTGGATTAGGAATTGTATTAGCTTGTTTGACAGGAATACTGATATTTTTCTTGTTCTCAAATTCTGGTTCTCAAGATTTACCTGGTGAACCTAACTCAACTCAAAGTAATTAATATAACCTAAATTACTAGTTAGGAATAGGGGTCAGGAGTCAGGGAACACTAAGAAGGCAAGAGACAAGAGTTGATTTTTTCCAATTACCCATTACCCATTACCAGCCTCAACAGATGTGATCCGTGGAACTCATCAAAAAATTATCGACAAAAGTCTAATTACCTTTCCAAGACTCATCCAGATATTCTAGAAACATCTGGATTAGCTACCAGGCAAACACTTTAATGCTTATCTTTGTTGTACAAACATTAGCAGAAATTCTAGCTGGAGGAACATCACTTACCAGTACGGAGCAAATTGACTTTAGTCATCCTAGCCATCGTCGGGAAGAGGGTGCAGGTTCGACTCTCAATTTGTATGTTTACGACTTACGTGAGAGTAAACAAATACAGCATTCTGGTAGACAAGTGGAACGCAAACTCACCAACGCTCTGCAACCTGCCACGATCAACTGGTCTCCTATTTGGTTTGATGTCTCTATATTATTAACAGCTTGGGATAGAACTGCTTTAGGTGAACATCACTTGTTAAGTGAAGCTTTGAATGTACTGTTGCGTCATCGCCCTCTGCAAGAGGATTTTTTAGTTCCAGAATTGCGGGGTTATGGCAATTTGACCATGACAGTTGCGCTTGATCCACCGATTGAGGTTGGCTCTTTATGGAGCGCACTCAATGTACCCTTGCGTGCTGGTTTGTATGTGACGGTGACAGTACCCTGGGAGCCACAGTCGATGCCTGTACCATTGGTTTCGGAAAGAATTTTCAATTTACAAAACCAATTTTATGGCAATGGCAATGGTAACGGCTCTGTTGCTACTAAACGGGTAGCGATCGCTGGCATGGTGAAAAGTGCGGTAGCTAATCAGCCTTTGGTGGATGCCAAAGTTGCTGTCGTCAAAACTGAAAAATCTGTATTGACAAATCAAGAAGGAATTTTCTTTTTTGAAGATTTACGTATAGGTAATTATGTTTTGACAGTCAATTGTCCTGGCTATTTACCGCAGAATGTTAATGTCTTGGTCGATAGCCAAAATTATACCTTCAAAGAAATCTTACTAACTCCTGAATAAATTTGGGTGTTTACCGATTAGGAGATGCTTTTATGGCCAGACTTGATTACTTTGCTCCCGGTGTCTATATTGAAGAAATTGACCGTGGGAGCAGACCAATTGAAGGTGTGAGTACGGCGATCGCTGGTTTTGTCGGGTTTACAGAAGATGTGCGTGATGGGGCTGAATTATTTAAGCCCATGTTAATTACTAATTGGACGCAATATCTTAACTATTTTGCTCGTCCTAATTCTGATGGTTTCACTGATTTTAACGCCTACTTACCTTTTGCTGTTTATGGCTACTTTATGAATGGTGGTGGTCGTTGCTGGGTAACAAGCATTGGTACTCAGTTACCAGGCGCACCTAAACCCTCAAGCCCAGAACCAGCCATTCTCACAATTACTGGTAGAGGTAATCGTCCAACACTCCGCTTTGCTTTGCGCCCTGAACAAGCAGCCAGCGGAGCAGTCAATATTTTAATTACCGATGGTGGTCCTCGTCCTTTACCAGAAGGGACAGAAGGGGAAGCCCCACCCAATACTGGCGAGTATTTTTCTGTGCAGATTCGCCGGGGTGATGAAGTTCTGGAACAATACGAGAACTTAACCATGAACCGGGAGGCCGCAGCTCAGGTAGCCACCTATGCAGTGGCGGCTTTAAGAAATTCTATGTATATTCAGGTGCAAGATGTGTCTCAAGCTGGACAGCCTTTATCGCGCCGTCCGGCCAATGGACAATATGAACTAGCACCACCGATTGTAGCTGTTCCCGTCGATAGATTTTCCAGCGATTTAGAAGGTATACGTGATGATCGTACAGGAGTAAGGGGGATTTTTGAAATAGATGAAATCACTATGTTGGCCTGTCCTGATTTAATGCGGGCATATCAAGCGCAAGTGCTAAATTTGGATCAAGTACACGGCATCATGGAATTGATGATTAGTATGTGCGAAGGTTCAGCCAGTGGTGATATTCCTAACCCACCCAACCGCATGGTTTTGATTGATCCGCCTTCAGATGCAGTCAAACCGCAACAGGTAGTGGAATGGTTGAATAGATTTAACCGCCGTTCCATGTTTGCTGCACTTTATTATCCTTGGATCAAAGTTGCCAACCCACGCGATCGCGGTAATCCGATTCTTGTACCTCCCTGTGGACATATCATGGGAGTTTGGGCGCGGACTGATGAAACCAGAGGTGTTTATAAAGCTCCTGCCAATGAAGTACCTAGAGGCGTAATCGGTTTAGGTTATGAGACCAACTTCCGCGAACAGGAATTATTAAACCCCTTGGGTATTAACTGTATTCGCACCTTCCCCAATCGTGGTATCCGCGTCTGGGGTGCGAGAACCTTGGTTGAGCCGGATAAAACCGAATGGCGTTATATCAGTGTACGACGATTGATTAGTTATATCGAAAAATCCATTGAATTAGGTACTCAGTGGGTAGTCTTTGAACCCAACGATGAAGATTTGTGGGCGCGTGTTAGACGTACTGTAAGTAACTTTTTAGAACGGATTTGGCGGGAAGGTGCTTTGTTTGGAGCTTCACCACAACAAGCATTTTATGTCAAGTGTGACGAGGAACTCAACCCACCAGAAACCAGAATGTTAGGTCGTCTATATATTGAGGTCGGTGTTTGTCCTGTCAGACCTGCTGAATTTGTCATTTTCCGCGTCAGTCAGTGGAATGGAATCGCAGATGAAGAGTAGCAGAAAATCCATCTTGAAGGTTTTTATATCACTTATTGCACAGGAGGTTAAATCATTATGCCAGGGGAATTTTTAACGGCTTGCAAGTTTTACTTCGAGGCTGACGGAATTACTGATAAATTCATCAAAGAAATTAGTGGACTAGGTGTTGAAAGTACACCAGCGCAAGATATCCACGGCTCATCTAAGTCTGGTAAGATCATGCGGCAGGCAACACCCACAGTAGTAAAATTTACTAATATTACATTGAAGGTAATTGCCACTGATGATATAGACTTGTATCAATGGTATCAGAAATGTAACGAAGATATGGGAGATCCCAGACAGTGGGCGCAAAACCGGAAAACTGGCTCAGTAGTTGCCTATGATCAGCAAGGCAGTGAAAAAGCTCGTTGGAACATAGTTAACTGTTATCCCTGTAAATACACAGGTCCCACCTTAACTGCATCTGGTGGAGATATGGCCAATGAAACTATTGAGTTAGTTCACGAAGGCGTTAAACGGGTCAAATAATGGTCAAATAATAAATTTAGCAACAATCAAAAGTGTCACAAACAGCAGGTCAAGTTCCAGAAATTCTGACAGCCCATCGGTTCTACTTAGGTCTAACATTAGACGGTCAACAAGATAATGTTGATGGTTTCTTTTTAGAGTGTCAAGGCTTTAAAAGAACTCAAGATGCCGTTGAAATTGCTGAAGTTACCCCCAATAAATGGGGTGCATCAGATAAAGGTCAAGTTGTCAGAACCAAAATTCCTGGTAATGTCAAAAGTGGGAATATCACTCTCAAAAGAGGAATGACCAATTCTCTAGCTATCTGGAAGTGGTTTGAAGCCGTTCAAGAAGGCAAATGGGCTGATCAACGTAAAAATGCTTCTTTGACTATCTATAACCAATCTGGCAAAGAACAAGCAAGATTTGAATTAGCTGGTGCTTGGCCTGCCAGTTATAAAATAGCCGATGTTAATGCCCGCAGTGGTGAGATAGAAATTGAAGAAATTGAAGTTGCCTATGAAGAATTTAAGCGCGTAAAATAATAGGCAAAATATGTTTGCAACAGAGTTTGAATTTACACTGCCTAAAGGGTATCTAGACTCGGAAGGCAATCTGCACCGTAAGGGTATAATGCGATTATCAACGGCTATAGATGAGATAGCGCCTTTACGTGACCCCCGTGTCAAAGCTAACCCAGCCTATGCCACAATTATGATCTTGTCTCGTGTGATAACTCAATTGGGTGCTATATCTGAAGTTAGTCCTGCTATGGTAGAAAACTTTTTTGCCCAAGATTTAAATTACCTGCAAGACTTTTATCGTCATATCAATGGTTTGAACGGTGAAACTTCCTTACCACAGGAGAAAGGAACTTCCCCATAACCACTGCTGTATAATTAAATCTATGTAATTAAATCTACTCAATCATCAGGAAAAACCATCAGGAATTATGCCCCGGAAACAAGACACCCTCTATACTGAATTTGACTTCACTCTGCCACGGGGGTTAATGGATAGCCAAAACCGTGTGCATCGCCATGGAACCATGCGTTTAGCCACTGCTAAAGATGAAATTTTGGTGCAGAAAGAGCGCAAAGTCCAAGAAAATCCAGGTTACAGCGTTTTGGTGATGTTATCCCGCGTGATTACAAGATTAGGAAGTTTAAACTCTGTTAGCTCTGATTTACTGGAAGGACTGCTCTTACATGACATTGCCTATCTTAGAGAATTTTACAATCGAATTAATCAGCAAGGTAATACCCATATCCCTACCCAGTGTCCACACTGTAATACTCAATTTTCGGTAGAGTTAGCACTAGCGGGGGAGTCATAAGCTACCCCTCTGATACTTTGTATGAGGAGGTAGCTTTTATTGCTTATCACTTTCACTGGTCACAGGATGATATTCTAAATTTAGAACACAATTACCGTCAGCGTTGGGTGACAGAGATTAATAAAATTAACCAAAAATTAATATGAAAGTCAAAATAGCCTATTTAACCACAGACAATGAAGTAAATGAACTCGATTTAGTGGTAGCAACTACACCAAAAGGAGAGTTTATCATTGGTCGTTCTCCTGATTGTGACTTACCCTTAGAAAGTCCTGATGTCAGTCGTATACATGGTAAATTCTTGGTTCAAAGTGGAAAGTATTATTATTGCGACACTGGCAGTAGGAATGGTTCTATAGTTAATAATCAATTAGCTGTAAAAAATCAGCCATATATTTTAAAGCACGGTGATTCTATCCAGATCGGAGATTATTTTCTGAAGATGGAAGATATGACACCTGCGGCGGAACAATTACCAGAAACCGTGTTTAGGGTTATAGACCCGGCGCTGTTTTCCAGACCAATATCACCAGAAGTTAATGTTGCTAACATTAATGAGCCAGCACCAGAAGTAGTTAGCAACTTAACTGAAGAAGTAATTAGTCCAATTCAGGAAGAGAAGACAACACCTGAAGTTGATGATGTTGCGGCTGCACAAGAGCAAGAGGTAATAACTACACCTGAAAGTCAAATATTACCTGAAAGTCTAATAGTAGAAGAAAAAACCTTTATCCAACCACAGGATATTGTTACTCCAGCATCGGAAACAGTACCTGATGTGACTACAAATAAAAGTGATGAAGATGATGAAGATATTGATTTAAGTACACCAATAGCAGAAGCAAGACCCTTTATCCAACCACAGGATGTTGTTACTCCAGCATCGGAAACAGTAACTGATGTGACGGCAAATGAAAGTGATGAAGATATTGCTGCTTCAGCATCGGAAACAGTACCTGATGTAACGACAACTGAGAGTGAAGAAGAGGTTGATTTAAGTACACCAATTTTACCGGAATCCACAATTGTACAACCGCGAGATATTAACATTCAACCAGTGTCATCTGAGAGTGATGAAGATGTTGACTTAAGTACGCCACTTATACAGGAATTCACACAGGAATTCACAATTGTACAACCACGAGATATCAACATTCAACCCGCAATAACTGAGGGTGATATTGAAATTGGAGATTTAGATACAGATGATGGTGTTGGGGAAGAAAATTTAGCAGTTGAGAGTGAAGTTCAACCAGCAGCGACTACAGATAATGATGTGCCAGAAGTGGTAAGTGATGTTGATGTAGAGGCAACTGAAACTGTATCAGAGACGTTGAAGGAATCCCAGATTGATGTGATATTTGCACCACATGATAATATTCTTCCTCAAGCAGAAGTTACGGAAATAATTGGTAGTGAAGATAGTGATGAAGATATTGAGGTGAGTAGTACAACCTTACAAGAAGTTAATCGAGAAGTGACCGAACTAGAGGTTTTTTCTACCACAGACAACTTAGAAACACCAGAAACAGAAACATCTATTTCTACAGCAGAAATCATTGAAAAAATATCAGTAACAGAGGTGGTTTGTACAGCAGAAAACTTAGAAACAGCAGAAAACTTAGAAACAGAAACATCTATTTCCACAACTGAAGTTGGTGAGAATTTAGTAGTTGTTGGTGAAAAATTAGCAACAGTTACTGAATCTGAAGAATTACAAGCTGTTGACGATATAGAAGCAAATACGGAGAGAAAAGATAGTCAGATGAGCATTCAAAAAAATATAGTCCTCATTGCTCACGAAAGCAAGAAATATGAATTAGCTGAGTTGGTTGCTAAAAATAAAGAGTTTTTCTCTCAAAGCTTGACCATTAGCTGGCCTTCTGTGAGTGAAGTTTTAAAGCAAGAAGCTGGTCTGACTGTGAGTGAAGAAATTCCTTCTCCCACTGCTGGGGGATATCAAAAAATTAATGTCCTGCTAGGTTCTGGAGGTATTTTAGCTATGATTTTCCTCAGAGATTTTCTCACACCTGCACCTAGTCCAACTAATGAAGAAACTTTGTTGAAAATATGTAATATGAATCAGGTGTTGGTAGCAACTAATTTAAAAACAGCAGAGGCGATCGTGTATTATCTGAAAAACATTACAGATTCATAGATCAATAGTTACAAAAAACGGTTCTTCGGTACTTTTTATGGAGAACCCAGTTCAAAATCATTAAAATCCTTATTGTGCGGGCATTTCATTCAAAATATGGGCATTATAGTTTATAATCATTGCCCCGTAAGGATTTTGTGATAATCAATCCTCAACCTCCATAAAAATCATTAAATCAATATTTTGAGATAACTTGCCCAAATTCTAATATATTTTGGGCAATTTTTATCGCAGATTTTTTAACATTCAGCACTTCTGACACATTAGATATCTCCCTAAAAAATAAACACATTGGTGTGAAATATGAATCACTTACCATTAAATCGTTTATTGGAACTAGCAAAACTCTTTTTTAAACTAGGTGTTATGGCAAGCAAATATAGTGTAATTCAGTATGTTCCTGATCCAATCGCAGATGAACGTATCAATATTGGTGTTATTGCTTTTGATAATCAAAATATTCGTGTACGCTTTTTCAAGAATTGGCTAAGTTGGAAAAGAGTGCAAATTTTTGGCATGGAAGATATTAAATTTCTCAAAGATTTTGCTCGTCGCATGGAGAAGAATGTTGAAGAAGGATATTTATTTTCCGAAGATAAATTAAATGAAGTGAGCTATCAAGAAATCATCTCGAAAATAGCACAAGAATGGATAAATAGTATTCAAATTACAGAACCACGAGGTTCATTAGATAATGTTGATGATTTAATAGAAGATATTGCTAATACCTATTTGCGTGAGCGTGAAATAACGCCCAAACCAAAACCAAAAGGAGTGAAAACTTCAAAAAGAGGGACAAAAATTGTCAGTTTCAATTTATATCCACACATCAAACAGAAATTGGGAGAGAAAACCTAAAAATTCTTCTCCCTTCTCTCCTGTAACTTAAACATAATTTCTGCGTGCATTTCACGGGTAATAGGATAGAAAAAAGTCAAAATCAAACCCAAAATTAAACAGATTGTTGGTACTGGACCGACTATAATTCTAATAGCAGACAATGCGGAATCGGGTTGTATTGGTGTACTTTGTCCGGCTATAGTTTCCCGAAATCCAGAAGCTTGTAAAGCATTACCAACTATAAATAAACCAAATGCTAAACCAAACTTCTGTAATAACACCATAAAACCATAAAATACTCCTTCCCTTCTTTGTCCGGTTTGCAGTTCATCTAATTCTATAACATCGGGAATCATAGACCAAGGAATTAAATAAGCTGTGGAAACTCCACAACCAGCCATAACAGCCATAAAATACATTAAACCTATTTGATTTGCTTGCAGAAAAAATAATCCCGCAGCAGCAATAATCCATAAAGTCATACCCAAAAAATAAACGATTTTTTTACCAAATCTTTTACTTAAATAACTCCAAACAAATAACATTAATAAAGCAGTTCCTTGAACAGCAATTAATACTGTAGGAACTTGAGAATCTTTGAGTTTCATACAGTAGATGACAAAATAGGGAATGACTGTAGCGGTGATTTGTACACCTAACCAAGAAAAAAGATAAATGGCGATAACGAATAAAAAAGGTTTGTTACTGAAAGCAATCTTGATTTGTTCTATAAAAGGAATTTCTGCTGGTTGTTCTAGTTGAATACGTTTAGATTCAAAAGCAAGAATCCGCTTCCTTGTTCCATAGACGCACCAATATAAGGATAACACCGAAATCACAGTACATATTGCTGCTAAAACTAAATATTTTAAATATTTTTGTTGAGGATCAGGAAACATTGCAAAAATAATTTGCGCGAAAATCAATGATAAAATACTGCCACCAATAGAAAACGTAAACCGAAAACTATTTAAACTCGTTCTTTCATCATAATCTTGACTTAATTCCGGTGTCATTGCCGTATATGGCAAATTAACAATCGTAAAAAAAGCCTGAGACATAATCCCAATTGCTACGTAATACCAAAACAAAGGCCAAATATTACTACTTTGATTGGCAGTAAATTGTGGTACAATCCATTGTAAGAAAAAGAATAAACCAAAAGGAATTGCACCATAAAACATCCAAGGTAAACGACGACCCCAACGCCGAGATTGAGTCTTATCTGTTAATACCCCCACAATCGGATCATTGACAGCATCCCAAATCTTACCAATCATCAAAATGCTGCCCGCCAAACCAGGGGGAATACCAGCTACATTAGTAAAAAACAACAGTAAATAAAAGATCGCAATATTAGAAGTAATCGCCGGACCTAAATCTCCAGCGCCATAAGCTAGTTTAGTCTTCAAATCTAATTTTTCATTGTTCATAATTACTTACACTCATATTAAGATAGTTGGGATTTGCTTGCTGTGCTAACTAAAAACTACTTCTCTAAGTCCTATGTCAGACCTTTACGTTTCCTGGTCAGATTATCACCATAAAATTGAACAATTAGCAGTTAAGATTTATAAATCAGGTTGGCAATTTAACCAAATAGTCTGTCTTGCTAGGGGTGGACTGCGTGTAGGAGATATTCTTTCTCGGATATACAATCTACCCTTAGCAATTTTAGCTACATCATCTTATAGTGGTGCAGGTAAACAGGAAAGAGGTGGTTTAATCGTTTCCCCTCATTTAACGATGACTACTGAAAGTTTAGGTTCGCGGGTTCTGTTAGTTGATGATTTAGTAGATTCGGGTATCACTCTAAAAGAAACTATTTCTTGGTTAAAAGAATATAGCCAGGTTGCGATTGAAGAAATCCGTACTGCGGTAATTTGGTATAAAGATTGTTCTGTAATTGTCCCAGATTACTACGCTGATTATTTACCGGATAACCCTTGGATTCATCAACCTTTTGAAATCTATGAACATATAACCCCGGAGGAGTTGGCGGAAAAAGTAAGTCAGCTTTGTTGATACTATGACTTAATCGTAAAGCGATCGCCTAAACCTTTGAGTGTCATATTTTGGGCGATCGCATCATGGGGGATTAACAGCTTTGCTGTATCTATGTCACATACTTTAAATCCTGATTATGCGAGAAAAAGCCCTAAAAAATTCCTTAAATCGCCAAAAACATCTATCATTAACAGTAGAGGTACACTGCAACTATCAGGACAATCATACTACTGACACCATGACAATAGATATACGGGCTTTTTATAAAGCAACTAACCCTGCTCGCACACTTGTAGCCAAGAATCCAGAAGATCAAAAAGTTTATATTGACTTTTCAGAATTGCGTGGTGAGAATATTATTACCACACTTCTGGATCAAATTACATTTTTTCAGCCCGATGAACCTACCTGTAATCTATTTACTGGACATATTGGTTGTGGTAAATCTACAGAATTATTACGCTTACAGGTAGAATTAGAAAAAGCAGATTTCCATGTTGTTTATTTTGAATCTAGCGAAGATTTAGAAATCACAGATGTAGATATTGCTGATGTGCTGCTGGCTATTGCTAGTCGCATCAGCCAAAATCTAGAACAACTGCAACTAGAAGAACCGAAAAAATTTAAACAATTACTTCAAGGTGCATGGAATATATTAAACTCTGAAGTTACAGGTGTGAAGGCTAAAATTGCTGGTCAGGATTTAGGGTTTAATGTTGACGGACAAAAGTTTTCTCTGTCTTTGGGTATTGGTGAAATCACTACTAAAATTAAACAGGACTCTACATTAAGAAGCAAAATAAATCAATATTTGGGACCACAAAAAAGCAATTTACTACAAGCAATAAATCAAGAACTTTTAGAACCTGCCATTTCTAAACTTAAACAACAAGGTAAAAATGGTTTAGTTGTGATAGTGGATAACTTAGACCGCATAGACAATAGCATTAAACCCTGGGGTCGTCCACTATTCAGCAAACCCCAATTACAAATAATTTTCATCTAAAAGTTGTTCTAAAGTATAAGGACAAGATTCGGGGAAATCAATTTTAAATCTAGTTTTTTGCCTAACATATTTTAAAGCACTTCTATAAATTTTTTCTAATTCACTATTAAGATAATTTTGTAAATTATTGGTTAATAATCTTTCTATTTGGTTACGAAAACTAATAATTTCTGTTTGCCAATGATTCCCATTCATTTCATATTCCTCTGTCCAATAGTGTAATAATAAAAGATGTCTAATGATTTGTTCTAATAAACTAGCAACAGCGTTTTTATCTCTTCTACCCAAAGCTTCTAACTCCTCAATCAAATTATTTAAGTCTAAATCTTGAAAGCGTTTTTCTTTGAGTAAAGCAATTGTTTCTTCTAACCATAAATTTTCATCTATTTCATATAGAGATTGTAAATTTGTGTTGATGTTCATAATTTACCTCTTTTGGGATGAATTAGGGTTTGCTGAATAAACCTAAAACCTTGATATATCAAAGGTTAGAGGCTGATAAACACAGAAATTAGTGCAAGGGTTTTGAAGGGTATACCGGAAAAAGTGTGCATTTTTTGGGATTTCAAGAGATGGCAAAGAAATTTTCAAATCTCCTCCTGACTCCTGACTCCTGACTCCTGACTCCTGACTCCTGACTCCTGACTCCTATGCCCTCACGGAAAGACTTTCTCAGCAACCCCGAATTAGTAACTATCATTTTTAACTATTATTTTTGCTTCGGTTTTACATAATTATGTTTATTTTACCGAAATTCATGAATTGTTTACATTAATTTGCAGCTACTTCAGCTACTTATTTAAGTTTTTCTGTTTTTGGCACTATACAGCTTTACTAGAACACCGATTCACCAATCGTAAGGGCGAAGCATTCGGGTCATAACCTATCGCTGAAACCAGTTCATATTCTGTCCGAATGCTTCGCCCCTACACTGAATCGACGCTCTAGAATGAGGTACAAAATTATCTGTGTTCATCTGCGTTCATCTACGTTTAAATTTTGTCTGATAGCATAGCGTGGCGCAAGTGTCAGGATGTCCAGGATTGCCTCCTACGGAGGAGCTACGCTAACAGGATTTACAAGATGTAGTTTACCAATTACCCATTACCAATTACCCATTACCAATTACCCATTACCTACCTTCAAAACAACCACAACCAAACCGGCAAAGTAACCAACAATACCATAACTCCCATTGCTAAAGCAGTCACAGCCAAATCACGATCTAAATCAAAGGTTTCCGCTAATACCACAGTAGCAAAAGCCGGAGGCATGGCCATTTGCAAAACTACTACCTGTGCTGCTTCTCCAGTCACACCAAAAAACCGTAAACTACTACCTAAAACCAAAGGCACTAATAACATTTTGATAAAAATACTGATTGCTGCTGGTTTGAGTTTGTACAAAGAACCCAGATGCGCCAACCTCATACCAATTAAAATCAAGGATGATGCTAAAGCAACCCAAGCTAATGTATTCAAGCTAAATTCTATCAGTGGCGGAATACTAACTTGGCGAAATAATAACCCAAAACCAAAACTCCACAGGGCAGGATTGATTAATATGGCTTTAGCCATTTGTTGATGATTTTGGGCAGTGTTGCTAAAACGGGCTGCTAGTAATACACCTAAACCATAAGCACCGAATAAAGTCCCTAATAAATCGTAAAATAAAGCCCAGGCGAAGTATTCTTTGCCGACCATTGCTAAAGTGATAGGAAAGCCCAGATAACCAGTGTTACCTACCATTGAAGCTAAAATTAAACTACCTTGGGTTGAGGGTTGGGGGTGAGAATTTGTCAAATAGGCTTGACCTTTGATCACCAACCACGCTAAAAATGCTCCTAGTAAAATAGCTAAATAGGCGATCGCCGGAGCAATCCAAATCTGTCCTGATAGATCGGTTTGTCTTAAAAAAGCAACAATGCTGATCGGTACTCCTACCCAAAACAAAAATTCACCCAAACGAGTAGGAAATATGGCAGGTAATTTGCGTCCCAGCATAACTCCTACCAGGACTAATCCTACCAATTTGACGTATAGTTCTAAAAGATTTATCAAGATTTTGCTGAAAAACAGATATGTAAAATAATACCTATTACGTTGATTTTTTTAGTGAGACTTTGTGATTAAATGTCAGCATTCAGCTAACAGTAGTCAGCAGTCAGCTTTTTCCAGGGTACTTCCAAACTCACATTTGATAATCTACTGATTGATCAAACATTCCCATCTGTACTTCCTGACTCATGACTCCTGAATTGTTACGTTTAAATGTTATACCTTATTTACCAATCTAAAATATAAAATCTAAAATCTAAAATCCAAAATCTAAAATCCAAAATCTAAAATCCAAAATCTTATATTAAACAGGAGTGGACTCTTGAAAAACGCTGGATTTGCAGGAAAACCCCAAAACTCATCACCATCACCAGGTGACGATATTCCAGCAGCTTTGCGCGATACTCCTGATAGTGAATCTCAGATGCGCGTACAACCGCTGGTTTTAATGATTGGGGGAATAGTCGGATTTATGGTGATGGCTGTAGGTAGTGGTTTTTTATTTTTTATTACAGCACCTAAAAATAATGCTGATTCTCAATCAACACCTGTTGTTTCTACACCTACACCAATCAAAACTCCAGCAGTTAACAATGATGTAGTGTTGGGACATTTGGCTTATCCTGAAGCACCAGAGTCAGAATTGTTACCAATTACAGCCGATGGACGGATTAGATTGCGACAAGCAGCCGCCCAAAGATTTCAAGCTATGGCACAAGCAGCACGTAGCGCAGGTGTAATTTTAGTACCTATTTCTGGTTTTCGTTCCGTGAAAGAACAGGAACAGTTATTTTTTACTATTGGCGCTCAACGTAATCAAACCCCTGCGGAAAGAGCAGCATTGAGCGCCCCTCCTGGTCATAGTGAACATCATACAGGCTATGCAGTAGATATAGGAGATGGAGCAGTACCAGCAACAAATTTACAAACTAATTTTGAGAATACCAAAGCTTATCAATGGCTACAAGCTAACGCTGCTCGTTTTGGTTTTGAATTGTCCTTTCCTCAAGGCAACTCTCAAGGTGTGAGTTACGAACCTTGGCACTGGCGTTTTGTAGGCGATCGCCATAGTTTAGAAACTTTCTACAAAGCCAGAAATGTCAAACCAGTACAGTAGGCAGAAGGCAGAAGATGTATCAAGTCAAAATTCAAAATTCAAAATTCAAAATTCAAAATTAATAACTTTCTTTACCAATCACCAATCACCAATCACCAATCTATTGCTATAAATAATATGTGAGTAAGGATTCAGGGAACAGGGAACAGGGAAAAAACATTTTTCTTTTGCCTCCTGACTCCTGACTCCTGACTGATGTGATGGTTATTGCTAGGTTTTTATTTATGAATAATCCACTTTATGAACAGGATTTTGTTCTCTGGACAGAACAACAAGCAAAAACTATTGAAAATAAAGCCTTAGATGCCATTGACTGGGTGCATATTCAAGAGGAGATATCGGCCTTGGGGCGTAGTGAAAAACAAGCATTACAAAATCGCTTAGAAGTTTTACTAGAACATTTATTAAAACGGTGTTATGTAAACAGTATTTATGATAATCGTGGTTGGGAATTAACCATTAAGGAACAGAGAAAGCAAATTCGACGTTTAGTAAAAGTCTCACCCAGTTTAAAAAACTATTTTACAGAAATTTTCCCAGAAACATGGGAAGATGCTTTATCAGATGTTCAAGATATCTATCCCAGTATTGCCTTTCCTGAAAACTGTCCTTTTCCCGAAGATATGGATAGTTTATTAACTGATTCCTTTTGGGAAAAATAAAATAAACTAATACCCAGATCCCTGACATCTGAGATCAATTCCTAAATTATTAATCCTAAATTATTAACACGATAATAAAAGAAGTCGGGGATCTTATCCTGTCACCTGTCACCTGTCACCTATTCCCTCATGTTCACAGATATAGAAAACCACTGGGCAAAAGCATCTATTGTCACTGCGGCGGCAAAAAATATTCTCAAAGGTTATCCAGATGGAACATTTCGCCCCGATGCACCTGTTACCCGTGCGGAATTTGCAGCCATTGTGTATACAGGTTTACCCAAAAATTCCTCTTCTCGCCCAGCAATTCAATTTACAGATGTACCTGCTAATCATTGGGCAGTAAATGCGATCGCCTCAGCATATCAAACAGGTTATCTCTCAGGATATCCCAATCGTACCTTTAAACCTAATCAAGCAATTCCCCGTGTACAAGCATTAACAGCTTTAGTTTCTGGGTTAGGTTATCAAGTCACAGGAGATGCGATCGCCACCTTAAAAAAATATTACAATGACTTTGGGCAAATTCCCAGTTATGCCATGAATGCGATCGCTGCTGCCACACAAAAACGCATCGTTGTTAACTACCCAGACATCCAACGTTTACAACCCAACATCAACGCCACCAGAGGCGAAATAGCAGCCTTTATTTGTCAAGTCTTAGAAATTTCTACTGTACCTTACAAATATATTCCCGGTTTAGAATTATTTGTGATTCCTCCACAATTTGATAATGCTGATCCTTTTGTGGCAGAATTGGTAAGAGTACAGAAAGATAATCAATGGGGTTATATTGACAAAAGCGGAAAATTTATCATTCCTCCAACCTTAAAAGAAGCAAACACTTTTTCCGAAGGATTAGCATTATTTAGGAATCAGTAATTAGCTTTCAGCTATCAGCTTTCATGTTGAAAATTATTGTTAGATGTTGAACATTTAACTTGCATACTATCTCAAATTAAAACTCTTGTGGGGTGGGCATCCTGCCCGCCCTGTTTATGCAAATTAAAGGTTTATCAACTTAGTAAATATATCTTGGAAAATCCAAAATCTCAAATTTTCCTCTCCTAACTCCTGACTCCTTATTTACAACCTAAAATTGAACTATGGAAATTCGCGGTATTTGGATCACGGTTACAGACAGTAATGTGTTAGACAAAAGAGAAAATATCCAAAAAGCAATGGAATTTCTCGCCAAAACAGGATTTAACGTTGTTTTTCCTGTTGTTTGGAATAACGGTTTAACCATCTATCGTAGTCAAGTAATGAAAAAACTAATAAACATAGAAATCAACCCTCGCTTTGACGGTGAAGATAAAAACCGTGAAGATAAAAAGCGAGATCCTTTACAAGAAATAATTGAAGAAGCCAAAAAAGTTGACATCGCGGTTATTCCTTGGTTTGAATACGGTTTTATGAGTTCTCATGTAGCCAAGAGATCCAAATTTAACATTATTGCAAACGAAAAAGATTGGGTTGCTCGTGATATATTTAACAACGAGCTAATTAAAAATGAATTTTGCTGGTTAAATTCCCTAGATATTCAAGTTCAAGAATTTATATTAAGTTTATTTTTAGAAGTTATCAAAAAATATGATATTGCTGGGATTCAAGGAGATGATCACTTTATTGCTTTACCCAGTGAAGGAGGTTATGATGCTAAAACTCTTGCACGTTATCAGCAAGAATTTCAGGGTCAGGGTCAACCCCCAAATACATCTAAAGATCCTGATTGGTTAAAATGGAGAGCAGATATTTTATCACATTTTTTCAATCGTTTTCACAGAGAAATAATTAAAGTCAATCCCAATTTAATCATTTCCATGTCTCCTAGTGTTTTTCGTTGGGGTTATGAAAACTATTTGCAAGATTCACTAACCTGGGTTAACTGGAGACTATTAGATTTAATTCATCCCCAAGTTTATAGAGAAGATATTAAAGCTTATCAATCGGAAATTACCCGAATTGCTCAATCACAATTTACCCAAGAACAACTATCACAACTAATTCCAGGTATTACTATTTATAGAAAAAAACCATATTATATGATTAAACCAGAAGAATTAATTACCGCCATAGAAACTAACCGAAAACTCGGTATTCAAGGGGAAATTTTATTTTTCTATGAAGGTTTAACGCAAAATGATGAGCTTTTAGCCAAAACACTGCAATCTACTGTTTATTCTCAAGCACCAGGAAAATTTGACATCAAAGAAATTAAAAATAAAAATAGCGTTTTTACCCAAGAAAGACTAAATCCCTATAACTATGTCAATCTATCTACTAATAAAGAAATTGAACCAGATCCCCAGTTTTCATTAAATTTATTTGATAGAATTGAGGCTTTTTCTCAAGGTATAGCCGCAGTTAGAATTGGTGAAAAATGGGGTTATATTGATAAACAAGGTAAGCTAATAGGGCGCATTGAATATGATAGTGCTGCACCATTTTCCGAAGGATCAGCAGTAGTGAAACTTAAAGATAAATACGGTTTTATTGATATGAATGGCAACCGTATTACAGATATCAAATTTGATGATGCGGTATCTTTTGCTGAAAACATGGCAGCCGTAAAAATAGGTAATGGTTGGGGATATGTAGCCAAAACAATTGATCAAAAAGGACAATTTACAATTCCTGCAAAATTTGTAGAAGCCAAATCATTTTCTCACAATCTAGCAGCAGTCAAAATACCAGAAACGAATAAATGGGGATATATTGATAATAGTAATAGAACTATCATTCCCTTTAATTTTGATGATGCCGATAGTTTTGCAAATGGTGTAGCCGCAGTGAAAGTTGGTAATCAATGGGGATATATTAATCAAACTGGTTACTTTGTGATCCAGCCACAATTTGAAGAAGTGGGTATTTTTGTAGAAGGATTAGCACCTGCAAAAATTAACGGCAAATGGGGATATATTAATAAATTGGCTGAGTTTAGAATTTACCCAGAATTCGATTTTGCCAAACCTTTTTCTCAAGGTTTAGCATTAGTCAATGTTGGTGGTAAATGGGGATATATTAGTAGGTGACTGGTGACTGGGTAATCAATTTTATTTTTACCAATTACCAATTACCAATTATCTATCACCTTTTTTATACTTTCCTGGAGACTTGCGGGCAAAATAATCCTCCATGATTTCCAGAATCATGGGTGCGGCCACACTACCACCACCACCACCAGAATGTTCACCAAAAGCCACAACCAAGATTTCTGGTTGATCAGCAGGTGCATAAGCACCAAACCAAGCATGATTTTGTTTGATACCACGACGATTCCAAGCTTCTGCTGTACCGCTTTTACCAGCTACTGGGGGAATATTTGGTTGATTCAAAACTTTACCCGTACCCTCAGATACCACTTTTCGCAATCCCTCACGAAGAACTTTAATAGTTACTGGTTTCATATTTAAAGATGAACGCCATTTTTTAGCATCCCCATCATCTTTCAGTAAATGTGGTTGCACTCGATAACCACCATTAGCCGGTACAGCAAACATTACAGCCACTTGTAGAGGTGTAGTTAATAAAGCACCTTGGCCAATGGTCATATTAATAGTATCGCCTATAGTCCAAGGCATTTTCCAGGCTTTGCGCTTCCAGTTATCATCAGGAACTAAACCTCTAGATTCTTCTGTAACAAAATCAAAACCAGTTCTTTCACCAAAACCATATTTACGAGTCCATTCAATTAAAGTCGGACCACCTATACCTTTACCAATTTGATAAAAGAAAGTATCACTACTCCACTGCATCGCACCCACAAAACCCAACGGACCAAATCCCGCATGATTCCACTCTCCAAATCTTGTGCCACCGATAACCAAATAAGGATAGGTTGGTAGAATCACATTAGGAGAAAATTTACCTGATTCTATACCTGCTGTGTTGGTAACAATTTTAAAGGTACTAGCCGGGGGAAAAGCACTTAAAGCCCGATTAACTAGAGGATATCCTTCACCTTGCACACTTTCCCAATCTTTTTGAGAGAGTTTTTGTTTAGAAAAAATATTTGGGTCAAAGGTTGGATGGGATACCATCGCTAAAACTTCACCATTGTTAGGGTTAAGTGCTACGATTGCCCCATTGCGTTTACCTAAAGCTTTTTCCGCTGCTTTTTGGATATTTAAATCTATAGATAAGTGTAAATCATTACCAGCTTTTGCCTGTTTTTCTCCCAACACTCGCAACGGTCTACCAGCACCATCTACTTCTACTTGCTGGCCTCCCCATTCTCCCCGGAGTGTTTTTTCATAGGCTTTTTCGACACCCATTTGGCCAATGACATCACCGAGACGATAACCTTCTGACTTTTTCTTTTTTAGCTGTTCTGCTGTGAGTTCGCGGGTATAGCCGAGTATATGGGCTAATTGTCTACCATCAGGATAATAACGTACAGCTTCAGTATTGATTTCTACATTTGGTAATTCGTTTTCATATTCCTTTAAGGCTGTGACTTGAGCTTCATTTAAGTCACGAGCAATGCGAATCAGAGAAGAAGAATTAGCTCCAGCTTTTTCTAGTTTCTGTTCCATTTCCTCTTGCGGAATATCGAGGATTTGGGACAGACGCGGACCGACAATTGACCACGATGGCTTAGTATGTGCCATTGGCCATAGGTGAACAGAGTGAGGATAACGAGTAGTAGCTAACAGTTTGCCATTACGGTCAAAAATGTTGCCTCTTTCCGGTTGTTTGGGAATCATGCGAATCCGGTTAGACTCTGCCCTTTGCCGGAGTTTTGGACCTTCAATGATTTGTAAATAAGCTAAACGAGCGCCTATTCCCGATATCATCAGCAAAGTGAATAGTATTAAGAATAGTGACTGGGAACCACGCCCAACTGTGCGGGTATTTTTTTGATAACTCAGTAGTGGTGGTAATATAGCCATAAGATTAATAAAGAAGTATGAAATTTATATTATCTGTAAACAATGCTTTTAGTCGCTATCCGGCATCGAGTTCAAAACAATGGCATTGGGTTTATATTTTTAATAAGTATATTTTTAACAAGGGTGTTGTTGCCAGATACAATAAACAAAAGTCTGATTTGTAGTCTATTTCATAGCCTACATAGCTAACCAGGTTTCACAAAATCAAGGCATTCTACTGAAGACTATGGCTCAAACTGTGATGCAAACTCAGAGGAGTGTAACCAATTTCCAGCCGCTTGATGTTGAACTGCGGAACGTATTCAAGTTTTTCAACCAAGAACCAGCAGTACATGGTGTGGACTTGGATGTGAGACAGGGAGAGTTCTTTAGTATTTTAGGACCCTCTGGTTGTGGTAAGACAACCATCTTACGGTTAATTGCTGGCTTTGAAAGAGTGGACGCAGGCAAGTTGTTGATTCAAGGCAAGTCCATGACTCATGTACCTCCTTACCAAAGACCTGTGAATACTGTATTTCAAAGCTATGCTCTGTTTAATCACTTGAATGTGTGGGAAAATATTGCTTTTGGACTGCGGTTAAAAAAATTATCTCCATCAGAAATTAATAGCAGAGTCACGGAAGCTTTAAAGCTGGTGAAAATGGAAAGTTTGCGATCGCGCTTTCCTTCTCAGCTTTCTGGTGGTCAACAACAACGAGTTGCTTTAGCTAGAGCTTTGGTTAACCGTCCCGCTGTTTTACTCTTAGATGAACCTTTGGGAGCTTTAGATTTAAAACTGCGGAAGGAAATGCAGGTTGAGCTATGCAACATCCATAAAGAGTTAGGATTAACTTTTGTTATGGTGACTCACGATCAGGAGGAAGCACTCAGTTTATCTGATCGGATCGCGGTGATGAATCAGGGCAAAATTGAACAAGTTGGTACTCCTCGCGCCATTTACGAACGTCCCGAAACAGCTTTTGTTGCAGATTTTATTGGTGATACCAATTTATTTAGCGGCGAAATTACTGCCATTGATGCCGAGTATGTTAAAGTTTTGACTAAAACCGGATTTTCTATTGTTGCTGCTCGTACAAAAGATACACCCTGGGAATTATTACAGGCGGTAGTTTTAAGTGTGCGTCCTGAAAAAATTCAGATTTCTCTTTATCATCCCAATCTACCCACAAATTGCTTTGAAGGTCGGTTAGTTAATATCATGTATTTGGGTACTCATGTTAATTATGTCGTGGAATTAGCTAATGGCATCAATGTTAATGTTTTACAACCTAATACCTTTGGTAGTTTACCAGACCGGAATACACCTATTTACATTTGGTGGGCAGAAACTGACTGTTTAGCTATTAGTCAAACATCAAAGGTGAATTAAGAGTAAACCATGATGATGACAATAACCAGGAGAAGGGAATTTATTAAAACAATGGCGTTGCTTTCTAGCTTGTCTTTAAGTAGTTGTGGCTGGAGATTAGCTAATGTCAGCGCCAATAATTATACTGGTTCAGTTTCTGGGAAAAGTGATGAATTGTATTTATATACATGGAGTCAATATACGGATCAAGAATTACTATCTACTTTCACTACCCAAACCGGCATCAAGGTTTTGGCAGATGTGTTTGATTCTAACGATGTGATGCTGGCTAAACTCCAAGCTGGAGGAGGTGCTAGTTATAGCGTTATCTATCCATCTGATTATATGGTACAGAAGATGGTAGAAAAAAATTTGTTAGCAGAAATTAATCACGAACTTTCAATAGGGTTAGAAAATTTATTTCCTCAATTTCAGAATCCTACTTATGACCATAACAACCGTTATAGTTTACCTTTTAATTGGGGAACAACGGGATTTATCTATAACTCGGAAAAGCTGAAAACTCCCCCTGAAGATTGGGAATATCTTTGGCAAAATCAAGAGCAACTTTATAAACGGATGACTTTACTAAATGATGTGCGGGAGGTGATGGGAGCAACATTAAAAATGCTCGGTTATTCTTATAATTCGCAAAATGCCACAGAAATTAAAGCAGCTTATGAAAAATTGCGGTCATTAAAACCAGCGATCGCCGCTTTTGATACTGATGCTTGGCAAAACCAAATATTGGCAGGAGATTTATTATTAGCTATGTGTTATTCTGCCGATGGCGTGAAGATATCCAAGGAAAATCCTAAACTTAAATATGTAATTCCTCGCAGTGGTTCTTCTCTCTGGACAGATACTATTGTCATTCCTAAAACAGCGCCTAATATTCCTGGTGCTTATAGTTGGATTAACTTCCTTCTGCAACCTGATGTAGCTGCCGAAATCAGCAAAAGATTGAAAATTGCTACTCCTAATCGTGCAGGATTTGAACAATTACCAAAAGAAATTCAAAATAATACTAGCTTATTTCCTCCAGAATCAATTTTAAATAAATGTGAACGCCTCACACCTGTAGGTGATTTTGAAGCAGTTTATGAGCGATATTGGACTCAATTACTAGCTTAAATACAGCATATTCAGGAGTCAGGAGTCAGGAGTCAGGAGTCAGTAGTCAGGAGTCAGAATATTTGTTTGTAGCAACAATCATCCAGAAGCAAGTTTTTTCATCAACAACCAATGACTCGAAAAATCTAATTCATTCTAAATCTTGTATTCTGTATACTGAATCCTTACTGAAAATCCAAAATCCAAAATCTAAAATCTAAAATCTAAAATCTAAAATCTAAAAATTGGTATCAGGCTGTGTCTATTCAACTTCCTAAATTTCCCGTAGCATCCCCTAGCAATATTGCTAAAAAACCACCACAATTATATCGTCATTTTGTCCAATGGTTGCCTCCTTTATCCTTACTTGCACCATCAGGGATTTGGTTATTACTGTTGTTATTGCTGCCAACACTGATAATTTTGCAATTGAGTTTAGTTAAGGATATCAGACCAGGTGATCTTGTCAATCCTAATGGATTGGATAACTATCTTCGTATTTTAGAACCGCTGTATTTACGAGTTATCTTCAATTCCCTGTTTTTGGCAATTAATACGACAATTATTTGTTTAATTGTGGGTTTTCCAGTAGCTTATTGGATTGCCCAAATGTCACCAAAACGGTGGCGAACTTTATTATTATTAGGCTTTGTTTTGCCTTTATGGACTTCTTCTTTACTGCGTTCTTATGCTTGGATTACTATTCTTCGTCCTACTGGATTATTAAATAGTTTACTTACCAGTATAGGTTTACCAGCTTTGGAATTGTTGAACCGAACTCCAGCAGTTTTAATTGGCATGAGTTACAGTTTATTACCCTATATGGTTTTAGTATTGTATGCTTCTTTAGAAAAATTAGATCGACGTTTATTAGAAGCTGCTGCTGATTTGGGTGCAAACCCAGTACAAACTTTTTTGAAAGTGACAGTACCCCAAGTTTTTCCCGGTATTGCTGCTGGTTCTTTGTTGGTATTTATTACAGCATTGGGAGATTTTATTGATCCAGAATTATTGGGTGGTGCTTCCAGTATGACTGCTGCAAGGTTGGTTTATAATCAGTTTCTCGGTGCTACTCAAAATTGGGGTTTTGGTTCAGCTTTGAGTATGACTTTGATTTTGGTGGTGAGTATTGCCTTAGCGGTAGCTTACCATTCGCGCAGCGTGCCGAAGGCATAGTTATCGCCCTGGTGATTAAATTTGGTATTTAGGGCTTGCTGAATAAACTCAAAACCTTGATAAATCAAGGGTTTCAGGTGGAAAATCAGGAAATCAGTGCAGGATTTTTCAGGGGTATACTCCTAAAAGCGTGCATTTTCCGGGTGAAATTTCAAAGAATTGGTTACTAACAGATCACCCAAACTCTTGCCTATTCCCTATTCCCTATTCCCTGCCTTAACGAAGAGACTTTTTCAGCAAACCCTATTTAGTTTCAATCACAAAAATATAGTCAAACATAGTCAATTACCAATTACCCATTACCCAAAGTCATTACACATAAAAACAAAGCCTCAGTCCATTCAACCACAGCACCGTAAGTATCTCCAGTGTGTCCACCCAGCTTATAGTTAAACCAACAAGGGACTAAAAGAGCGATCGCACTACCCCCCAACACCATAAATACAGATAACAATAGATTTTGGGAATTAACAACCCAAACTAAAATACTCAAACCCAACAATAAAAACCAACTCGGTAAAATATCTGCATAAGAACGAATTGCCTGTTTATGAAATGCACCTTTACCAGTAGGTTTCAGATAGGGATATCGCAAAATCGCTACTTGTTGTCCCCAACGTCCCCAACCACAGGCCGCCATTAAGATTAAATAACGGTTTTCCGAAATATCCATTAAAGCTGCGGTTTTCAACAACAAAATAGCGATCGCTACCATTGCCCCAAAAGCACCAGTAGCACTATCAGCCATTACCTGTAACCTCTTTTCAGGATCACCTACTGCTAAACCATCAGCAGTATCCATTGCACCATCTAAATGTAAACCACCCGTAATTGCGATCCAGGTAACAACCACCAAAGCAGTCCGAGTTAATACGGGGATATGTAAGTAATTAAAAATGAAATCTAATAAACCTAACATTCCCCCGATCATCAAACCCACAACCGGAGAAAAAACAGCAACATTGCCAAAATCCAAGCCTGAGATGTAGGGTAAAGGAATAGATGTGTAAAATATAATAGAGGCTATTACCTGTAATAATTTAACTTGGCAAAATTGCCATAGTTGCAAAATATATCCCATAGGGAAAACTCAACTTCAGATGGGGAATAAAAACTTACTGTAAAAAGTTATAGGAAATTGAGGATTTTCCATAGACGATCGCTATATAAAGTTGATATTTTGGAAATGTAGGGTTTTGTCCAGTGAAAAAGCTAGGCATTGACTTTTCATCTGTGTTGTCACTCACCTTCCCTCAATCGCTAATACTCTATGAGTTATCATCTACCCAATATCAAAATACCAGCCCCGTGTATTGTCAACACCGGCGTGATTGTAAATAAACTCGACATCCGCAGACTCTTAACAGATTTAGGTCGAGTTCACTACATCTACAGCCAAGAGAACAAGCTACTGAGCGAAGGTGATGGGGATGTGATGGAAGTATTTGCCCATCCGCAAAGGTCTACAATAGTTGCTAACAACGCTCTGTATCTGAATATAGATAGTTTTGATTATCTAGAACTACAACAATCACCTGAACAAGAAACATACTTTGATTTATTCCAAGAAGAGTTTTGTTTGCGTCTGATTCCACTCTCTACACCTTTACAAGAAAGATGCGATCGCCAATTTAACGCCGGTGCAATAGAAGCAATGATGGATCAGGTGTTATCCGCTCGATGGGATGCGGAAATTGATGACGATTGCTCTGATTGTTTCTAACTCCAAAATAATATACCCACAGCAACGATACTATATAGCAGGGTCTCACCCCCAATTTTTGGAAGATGGGGAGATGGGGAGATAGGGAGGTTAATAACCCAATCACCAATTACCAATTACCAATTACCCATTACCCATTACCAATTACCAATGTCCAAATTCTCTTTTCAACTCCTAGCTACCTGTAGTCAAACCAAAGCCAGAGTCGGTGTGTTTTCTACCCCTCATGGTATTGTGGAAACTCCCAGATTTATGCCTGTGGGAACATTGGCAACTGTAAAAACTATTACCCCGGCTCAACTCAAGGATACAGGGGCGCAAATGGTACTTTCTAATACCTATCATTTGCACCTGCAACCAGGAGAAAATATTGTTGCCGGTGGTGGTGGACTGCATAAGTTCATGGGCTGGAATGGTCCGATGCTCACAGACTCTGGCGGTTTTCAGGTTTTCAGTCTCAGCGAAATGCGAAAAATTACAGAAGAAGGTGTAACGTTTCGTTCGCCCCATGATGGACAAATTATTAAACTAACCCCAGAACGTTCCATAGAAATACAGAATACTCTGGGTGCTGATGTGATTATGGCGTTTGATGAATGTCCACCCTATCCCGCTACCCGTCAAGAGGTGGAAGCAGCGACGGATCGGACCTATCGCTGGTTAGAACGGTGTATAGCAGCACATCAAAGAACTGATCAAGCTTTGTTTCCCATTGTTCAAGGTGGTGTATATTTAGATTTACGCGCCCGTGCTGCCTCAGAGTTGGCTAAATTAGATATGCCTGGTTTTGCTATTGGTGGGGTGAGTGTGGGTGAACCACCGGAGTTAATGGCACAGATAGTTAAAGCGACAACACCTTTGTTACCAGCAAATAAACCCCGGTATTTGATGGGTGTGGGAACTTATAAAGAAATGGCTATTGCGATCGCTTCTGGTATAGATTTATTTGATTGTGTGATTCCTACCCGATGGGCGCGACATGGAACAGCGATAGTTAACGGTGAAAGATGGAATCTGAAAAATGCCAAGTTTCGGGAAGATTTTACACCATTAGATGAAAATTGCCCTTGTTATGCTTGCACAAATTTCACCCGTGCTTATATTTCCCATTTAGTGCGATCGCAAGAAATCTTAGCTTATACATTATTAAGTATTCACAACATCACCGAACTGATCCGCTTCACCCAAAAAATTAGAGAATCAATTTTAAGCGATCGCTTTGTTGAAGACTTCGGACACTGGCTAAAAGAGGAAGAGGTGACAGGTGACAGGTGACAGGAGGCAGGGGAAGCAGGGGAAGATTAATAACCCAATCACCAATTCCCAATTCCCAAACCATGTTAATATACTCCTCAAATATGAAAGCTGTGTTGGATTATTAGGTGGATAGAAAAAAACATGGAAGCAGCACTTTTATTAGCAAAACTGCCCGAAGCGTACCAAATTTTTGATCCTTTGGTAGATGTACTCCCAGTTATTCCTGTATTCTTCCTGTTGCTTGCTTTTGTTTGGCAAGCTGCTGTTGGTTTCAGGTAAATTAATCTGGTTTCAATTTTTTGGACAGGGATTATACACCTGTCCTATTTTCTCAAGATTTATTTTTAATAAAATTTGTATTTTTTAATGTTTTGCAATAAATTCACCCAATTAAGTAAAATACTGTAACAACCACTAACTAAAAATTAACAAAAATTTACCACTCACACAGGAAACAACTATGGGAAATATTAAGTTTGTCAACGAGAATAAAGAAGTAATTGCGGCTGATGGTGCAAACCTGCGGCTCAAAGCAATGGAAAATGGGATTGATATTTATAAATTTTGGGGAAAAATGACCAATTGCGGTGGTTATGGACAATGTGCCACCTGTATTGTGGAAGTAGTAGAAGGGCTGGAAAACCTCTCACCCCGTACTGATGTAGAAAAGCGGAAATTTAAGAATAAACCAGATAACTATCGTCTTGCGTGCCAAACCCTAGTTAACGGACCTGTTAGCGTAGTTACTAAACCTTAACGAAGGCAGGAGGCAGGAGGCAGGAAGAGGCCTATTGTACGGGGGGTGAATGTGATATATTAGTCTTGAGTTCAAGAAGCGTAGATCCTTTGAAAGTGGTGAAAGTCCTGATCTGAGAGTGCGGAGAGTTAGAATTAACCTAACCATAGCTCCTGTGTGGCAGGAAATCCTATAAATTAGACGAAATAAAACATTTTCAAGAGTAGCTAATCAAATCAGAACTGAAAAAAGGTAAAATTAGTTCGGAAATCTATCTCAGATTAGAAACCGAATAGTGCGGCTTGTAGTTAGCCCTGTAAGGTGTAAGACCTTACCAAGCTAGAAATATTTGACTATATTTTTAGTAACTATAATGCTATTCTAAAATTGTTGACTGAAAATCAATTTAGAGAGAGGCTATCTTGCCATGCAAGTTAATGACCTGGGCTTTGTAGCAAGCATCTTATTTGTGCTTGTTCCTGCCGTATTTTTAATAATTCTTTACATCCAAACTGCCAGCCGCGAAGGTGGTAAAAACTAACAGTTTGGTAATTGGTAATTGGTAATTGGTAATTGGTAATTGGTAATTGAGCTAGTCCTAAGCTGACTATTTTATAGATAAAACTGTACTTATGTTGACAAGCATTGACATAAGTGAGTTAAGAAAATCACCCACTTGATATATAATCCTACGATATCAAGTATTGAATTAAGACTATTGCCAACGCGAAAACCAAGCGATGATAGCGGTAGTCTTTCTTGTAAATCTTAACTTGAGAAATATCGCGTCTGGCTAAGGCGTGCAAGTCTACTGAGGGATAACTGCTCCCCCGTTGAAGTAGAAAGTAAAGTCTAGCTTTGTCTAGGTTTTATATAGCAGAAAGAAAGCAAAAGGCAAGAGAAAAAAGAATTGAAGAATAAAGAATTAATTTTTCTTCCCCTGCTTCCCCTGCTTCCCCTGCTTCCCCAGTCACCAGTCACCAGTCACCAGTCACCAGTCACCAGTCACCAGTCACCAGTCCCCAGTCCCCAGCCCCTATTTATGCAACAGTCCTAGCCAACAATACTGGACAAGTGGCATTAACACGCACATAGTCAGATAAAGAAGCGCCAACAAGTCGATCCAAATCTACAAAACTCTTAGCAATAGATGGCCGACGATCTGGAGAACCTAACAACAATAAGTCTACATTGAGTTCTTCAGCTAAACGACAAATTTCTTCACCTGGTTTGCCACTACTTGTTACACAACGCACAGAAACACCTTGTCTTTCCGCTGCTGTTACAGCATTTCCCAACACTGTATCTTTTTCTGGTTTAATATCAGCAATACCTGATAATTTACTGCCCAAGTCTGTATTGATATTAGCCAACATTAACTGACCACCACTAACATCTCTGAGCAAAAATAAAGCTAAGTTCAAGCAATTTTGGGAAGCATCAGAATTATCTATTGCCACCATTACACGCTTAATTCTTTTGACATAAATGTCATCTTTAACCAGCAACATGGGACGAGAAGACAATTGGAAAACATACTGACTGACAGAGTTAGCTAAAATTGATTGCAGTCGTTTCAGTCCTCTTGAACCCATGATAATCAAGTCAGCTTCTATTTCATCAGCGACTTGACAAACTACATCTTTGGGATCTCCTTGGCGTAAAATAGAAGAAACCCGACTGGGATCTAAATCCAAAGACTGAATTGCATTAGCTAGGATCTTACCACCTTCTTCCCATTTATCTGTCATTGCCGCAGCAGTAGTTTGTGAAGGTACAACGTGCAGAACTGTAACTTTTGCAGATTGGATAGATGGCAGTTCTTTCAATGTCTTCATCATTTCTTCTGCGTGTCCTAGTCCAGAGACAGCCAGCAAAATTTTTTGTATCATTGTCGGTAATTGTTCTTAAGGTTTCTTTGGGTTGCGCTGCCAGTACCGAGCATCAGAACTGATGTTCTCAATTTATCTGAAAAACCTAGTTAGCAAATGAACGCAAATAAATTTTAGTTATTAGTTATTAGTCTTGAGTTATTAGTCTTGAGTCATTACAACCAAAACTTACCAATGAGTAGAAAACTAATAAAACTTTAAGTTTGTTTGCGCTTAGTTACTGAAAATTGCCCCCAGGTTTTTCCTAGATTCAGCATACTCTCAATTTAGCCTAATTAAGTGTACGAAATATAATGTTATTTATTATTTTTAATCTATATTCATTTTTGTTGATGAGAAATTAGTAAAGAAATACAACAGAAATTAAATTCTCACTATATTAACTTTTCTGAGGAGCTATTCCTAAGCTGACAATCTTATTGTCAAAATATAATTATTTTGACTTATTCTGACAAATATTTACACAATTGAGTTAATAAAAATAGTGTTTTTATTTTTTCAGTTAAACTGTAGAAGTACCCAAGCAAAATTAATTTAACATATTGATATTGAGTGAAAACAAAAGTGTCTGTATTCTTTAAGTCCTGTTTCCCGTTCCCCGTTCCCTGTTCCCTCTCCTAACTGTAAAATTTATTTTATTTATTTTACACAAAGTAAAAATATTAGGAATGTTGGGTTTCCTTACGTCAACCCAACCATAGAATCTTTTAGGTAGCAGCCAACAAACCATTATGCTTAAGTAAAGCAGTTGTTTTTGGTTCACGACCCCGGAAGGCTTTAAAAATTTCCATTGGGTGCATACTACCACCCATAGCTAAGATCGTATCTCGATAGAGCCTACCAGTATCATGTATTGCCACTTCATCTTCTAAATCCGCTTCTTCAAAAGCAGCAAAAGCATCAGCACTTAGAACTTCAGCCCACTTATAGCTATAGTATCCAGCCGCATAGCCTCCTTCAAAGATGTGACCGAAAGCACATAAAAAAGCATCCTCAGGCAATGGTGGTAAAACAGTAGTAGTTTTGGCAATTCGTTCACGGACATCTATGGGAGTTTCATCACCACCAGGACGATAGCGGTAATGTAGTTCCATGTCCACACTGCTGAGGTGAATTTGCCGTAACATTGCCGAACCACTCATGTAATTACGGGCTGCTAACAGCTTTTGATAATAATGCTCTGGTAATGGTTCACCTGTTTCGTAGTGTTTAGCCATACTGAATAAGGTGGGACGGTCATAACACCAATTTTCCATAAATTGGCTAGGTAATTCTATTGCATCCCACTCCACATTATTAATACCTGCTGCGCCAGTATAATCAACCTTGGTGAGCATATGGTGTAAACCATGTCCAAATTCGTGGAACAAAGTTTCTACATCATCAAAAGTCATCAAACTTGGTTTATTATCCACTGGGGGAGTTTGGTTACAAATCAAATAAGCTACTGGTAAGCGGGTGCTAGTTATACCCCGTTCTGTGATTTTGCTGCGATGAATACAAGCGTCCATCCAAGCACCACCACGTTTTTCGGCAGGACGAATGTAGGGATCGAGATAAAAGTAAGCAATGGGAGTACCATTTTTATCAGAAATTTGGAAATAACGGACATCCTCATGCCAAACTGGAGCTTGACCATCAGCAGGTGTCACAGTCACACCAAATAGCCGTTTAATTAGTCCAAATAAGCCATCAAGAACTTGGGGAAGGGGGAAATAAGGACGTAATTCCTCTTCAGTAAAAGCGAATTTGGCTTCTCTTTGACGTTCTGCCCAAAAACTGATGTCCCAGTGTTGCAAATCTTCCACTTCTGCTGCTTTCTGAGATTTAGCAAAAGCTTTGAGTGCTTCTAAATCTTTAACAGCAGCATCATAACTAGCTTGACGCAGTTCTTCTAACAGCTTTTCCACGGCTGGGACATTTTTCGCCATTTTACTAGCTAAACTCAGTTCGGCAAAATTCTCAAAGCCCAGTAACTCTGCCAATTCTTGCCGTAACTGTAAAATTTTTTCAATGAGAGGGTTGTTATTTAATTCCCCAGAGGAAGCACGGGTAATATAAGCTTTGTATAATTTTTCCCGTAAATCCCGACTGGTGCTGTGTTGCATGAAGGGAAAATAACTGGGAAAATCTAATGTGATGTGCCAAGGTCCATTTTCTGGAGTGGCCTGTTCTTCCCCGGCAATGCGAGCCGCCTGAGCAGCTAAACTGATTAAGCTACTGGGTAAACCGTCAATTTCTGCTTTGGTTGTTAAAACTAGACTAAAGGCTGAGGTAGCATCCAAAAGATTATTAGCAAAATCTGTAGCCAGTTCTGCTAATTGCATTTGAATCACATTAAAACGCTCTCGTGCTTCTCCTTCCAAACCCACACCAGATAATTTTGCATCTCGAATCGCTGCTTCTACAATGCGTTGCTGGGCAGATTCTAAGGTTTCCCAGGTATCACTGGCACGGAGGGCTTTAAAAGCCTTGTAAATCGGTTTGCTTTGTCCAAGGGTGTTAATAAATTGTACTACTTGTGGCTGAACCTTTTGATATGCTATACGTAAATCAGGGCTATTTTTGACACCCATTAAATGGTTGAGTATACCCCAACTCCAGTACAGCTTTTCTGTTAACTTTTCTAGAGGTTCTACTAAACCAGTCCATGTAGGCTCTACATTAGTTTCTAATATAGCTAGTTGTTGTTGCAATTCTGTTAACAGATGTTTAAAAGCAGGTTCTACTTGCTCTGGTGTAATATCTGCAAATGGCGGTAAACCTCTGCCTTGGATTAGGGGGTTTTGAGAAAAAATAGCAGTTGCACTCATGGTTTTATGTTAGTAGCCGATCAATAGGCAGAACAACAATGACTTTTATTTATATAACTAATAATGTAACGTAACTACACAATTTAGCCTTGCTAGAATGGCATTCTTATAAATTTCTCAAAATCAGCCAGAAAGGAGAAGCAAAATTTTCCCAGTATATAGATAAGGCATAAATAGGTTTTTTCATGATTTTACAGGGATAATTTACCATAATCAGTGTTTTAGTATTTACAAAGTCATAAAAATTCTGCTTTCTGTTTTCTTTACACCTGTGGTTGTATTGCTGACTTGTATGGATGCATTAGCAGCAATTAAAACCAAAAAAATTGGATACAAACAAGGAAAGACAGTTTTAAAAGGTTATTTGGCTTATAATGAATCGCTCAAGAAGAAGCGTCCAGGTGTGTTGGTGGTTCATGAATGGAATGGTTTGCAGTCCTATGCTAAACAAAGAACTGAGCATTTAGCAAAGCTGGGTTATGTAGGTGCTGTTAATAATAGCAGCTAACGCCTGACTTCAAAGCCCCGCAAACCTTTTGGGTGTTCATACTCAACTGTAACTTCCTTTACCATTGCCGCAGGTGGTCCTGCATGACACCAACGCACCATTTCCTCTACAATTTCTTTAGCACCCTCAAAAACTGCTTCCACTCCACTATCTGGGAGATTTCGCACCCAACCAGTTAACCCCAACTGGGTAGCAGTATCTACAGTGGCGTAACGATACCCCACACCTTGAACTCTGCCAGTAATGAAGACATGAGCGCGGATTAGTTTTGGTAGTGGTGTTGTAGATTGCATAAAAAAGTCTGGTTTCAGGAGACAGTAAGCAGAAATTAACAGTTTCTAGTATTTTACGATTTCAGGTTTACTTTTTAATCTGCAACTTTGTTGGTACAGTTGGGTTTCTCGGTTGTCACTGATAAATCTTTAATTTCACCCCTAAAACGCTAAAATCTTCTAGGTTACTGACTGAGTTTACAACTGACAACTGACAACTGACAACAAAACACGGACAAAATTAAAATTACTTATGTCTAACTTGCCACCACTCAATAAAGAAACAATTTGGGATATTATCAACGATAAAATTGATGATACTACTGTTAACCAATTGGTATGGTATCACTTGGGTTATCGTTATGATGCTAACACTGAAAAATGGGATACTAGCCAAGTAGCACCAGAATGGGTGGCTGAATATCCAGAACCTGGTAATTTTATTGAGTCTCGCCCAGCAACAATGAAATTAACTCGTTCTATTCCCCAAGAGAATAAACAACTGCTCAAACAAAAACTAGGTTTTAAAGGTTACAAAATCGGAGAATTTGGTCCTCGGCAAACTCGCAGGGCAACTATGGCAGGTTGGTTATTAAGTTATATGATGATCACTACTGGTAAAATTGAATAATATAATATTTGGTGATTGGTGATTGGTGATTGGTGATTGGGAAAAAGCAACCAGTTACCAAAAGCTGATTTTGATATAATTGATTTTTAATAAAATTTCCTAGAACACCGATTCATTAATCGTAAGGGCGTTCGCGCAGTGTGCCGAATGCATAGCATTCGGAAAGAATATCAATTGTTTCAACGATAGGTTATCACCCGAATGCTTCGCCCCTACAAGATGAAAACAGATTACCTGACATTACTGAATCGACATACATAAACATAGATTTTTTCCTAAAAATCTGCTTTTTTATAGATTCATGTTTTTTGATTTTTATGTATTGTTGAACTAGATCACAATAATGCACGTAATTACTTAATGGTAATTAGTGATTAGTCAAGTCTCATCAAATCTAACTAATTTTTCAGGTTTTCATTTTTCTGAGAACTAATTACTATTTTTCTCAATACTGGATATTCTGAATACTAGATATCCTGACTTCTCTATTATAGATACAGCATCTCAATTAAAACATAGCCCGAAAGAGCGTTTTACTCCTGACTCCTGTACGGGCAACCACGGGGGGTTGCCACTACTGACTCCTGACTCCTGACTCCTGATGTATCTTGTATTTTTCCTGAAAAATGTGTATAGTATTCCTTTACACAATCAAGCGGATTACACAAGTTTAGAGTTTTACACCATGATCAACAAATTAATTAACACTAATATTAAGAGTTCGCACGTTTTATTAACTCCTAATCAAGTTAAAGAAAAATTGCCTTTAACTAAATCTGCTGAACATACAATTTTGCAATTCAGACAGGAAATAGAACATATTCTTGATTTTAAAGATAGCAGAAAATTCATTGTAGTTGGTCCTTGTTCTATACATGATCCTAAAGCGGCGATAGAATATGCTGAGAAGTTGAAAGTTCTAGCTGATAAAGTGCATGATAAATTGTTGCTGATCATGCGGGTTTATTTTGAAAAACCTAGAACTACTGTAGGTTGGAAAGGATTAATTAACGATCCCGATATGGATGATTCTTTTCATGTAGAAAGAGGGATTTTAATTGCTCGGAGTTTATTATTAAAATTGGCAGAATTAGGATTACCAACAGCAACGGAAGCACTTGATCCGATTATTCCTCAATATATCAGTGAATTGGTTTGTTGGTCAGCAATTGGAGCGAGGACAACTGAATCACAAACTCACCGCGAAATGGCCAGTGGTCTTTCCATGCCGGTGGGTTTTAAAAATGGTACAGATGGTAATATTAATGTGGCTTTGAATGCTCTCAAATCAGCGCAAACTCCACATAATTTTTTAGGAATTAACCAAAAGGGACAGGTGAGTGTATTTCAAACAAGAGGTAATTCTCATGGTCATGTAATTTTGCGGGGTGGAAGTCAGCCTAATTATGATCCGGAAAATGTGAAATTGGTAGAGGAACAATTAAAAGCCGCAGGTTTACCACCAAGAATAGTCATTGATTGCAGTCATGGTAACACCAATAAAGATTATAGATTGCAATCTGCGGTGTTAGAAAATATAATTCAGCAAATAGTTGCTGGTAATAATTCAATTTTGGGAATGATGCTGGAATCAAATTTATATGAAGGTAATCAACCAATTACAGGAAAACGGGAAGAATTACAATATGGTGTTTCAGTAACTGACAAATGTATTAGTTGGGAAGAAACAGAAAGAATTATTTTGGCTGCTCATGCCAAACTCACGTAAAGTTAGGAGGCAGGAGAATTTTAGATTTTAGATTTTAGATTTTAGATTTTAGATTGGATTAATGAAATACAATCCAAAATCCAAAATCCAAAATCCAAAATTGTATCCCCAATCACCAATCACCTGCTATAGTAATTGTTTGTTCAATTGCTGGTAGATAAACATTGAAAAAATCTGTTTCTACGTCTAAAATTAAATCTTCGCTTGCTCCTTTATGTCGAATAGAAACATTGTTGTCTTTCTTAATGATCACAATCGAACCATCTATGGCATCTCTTAATAATATCATTTCTGTTTCTGTAGGATTATCCAACACCACAATATTACTACCTTTGTAAACCATTCCTTCTGATTCTAGAGTATCTTCTGCGTATTCAGCAATTAATAAATCAAGCTGAGGATGACGCAACAAAGTTTGTATATTGCGATTGTATTCTTGACTCCAAAATTTTTGGCAACGATTGATAAATATTCCCTCACGACACACAGCACCTATTTTCATTTGTGGATGTTGTAAAAGAATCTGATCAATTATTGCTTGTAATTCAAAGCTAGTAATTTTATTAAACGTAATAATTGGTATTCTGGCATCTTGGGCAGATGGAAAAAAGGTTGATAAAATATGGGCAGGAATATCAACACTTGCACCAATAGCGGGGTTAAGGTGCATAAAAATACCTGGTGCAGCGTTAATTTCTAAGATGGCAAAATTACCATTCTTCCAAGAGTGGGAAATATTTTTAGTAATCACATCAATGCCTAAACAAGTAAGGCGAAAATGTTGGGCAATCTCTTCTGCTAAGATAATATTATCAGGATGAATTTTATTGGTAGCATTAATGCTGATACCACCGGATGAGATATTAGCAACTTTGGCAAGATAAATAATGCGATCGCGTTCAATTATACTATCCACATCTAATCTTTGTTCATATAAATATCTTTCCATAGCATCATCAATGACTATCTTACTCATGGATGATGTGGGTGTATCTCTCCGTTCTGGTTTGCGATTTTCTTTTTTAATTAATTCTCTAATTGTTGAATATCCATTACCCACAACCGATGGTGGCCTACGTTCTGTAGCAGCGACAAATTTACCATTGACACACAATAAACGAAAATCCCTTCCTGATATACTTTGCTCCACAATAATTCTAATTGATTCATCTTCGGGAATTGCTAATACTGCAAAATTATAAGCAGATTTCAATTTTCTAGAATCATTGATATTAGGAGTTACACCGATTCCTTTATGACCCACTACAGGTTTAATTGCCACTGGATAACCGATTTTTCTAGCTATATCTAACGCTTCTGTTTCTGAAGTTACAATATCACCCTTTGGCACGGGAAAACCCAATCTTTCTAAAAATTCTTTACAATCATCTTTGCGGGTAGTAAATTCAGAATCTAGATGACTATCAATATCAAAAGTTGTTGCTACTCCTCGCACTTGTTTTTTACCATAACCATATTGCATTAATCCTTCTTCCCATAAATAGCAAGTAGGAATACCTTGTTGATATGCAGCTTGCCATAAAGCATAAACTGTTGGTCCACCATAAACAGATTCTCGGAACTTATTTTGCAATTTAATTAACCGTTCCTCAAAGTGGAAATACTCATCTTTAGTAATACTTTCCAACCAATCCCAAACCAAGTACACTACTGCTCTTGCTGTGCCTTCATGTAGTGCTTGAATGGCAATTCTTACATAGGAATGATATGCTGTGATACTCCAAAGATTCAGGTATAAACCTATATCTAATTTGCTCACTTCGGAAACAATATGGGCAAATAAATCAGCATATAATTGATATGTTTGCTCCGCTAAGTGCGGATAAAAATCACTGATAACATCAATATAATCCTCTATCGGTAGAGGATCTTGAAATTCAGTCAAGGCAAAATCAAATACTAGCGCCCCTGTATCTAAATAAGGGTTGGGTCCAATATAATACTTGAAGTTAAAAATATCAAATACATCAGTTCTTCTAGCATTGATGCGGATGACATCGGTACTTTGCTCTTGAACCATTGATTTTCGATTTATTGACAATTTTTGAGGTTATTTAGCCAAGTTCAACTTACTCCTATTATGAATAAGATTCAGCTATCTCAGGGCATAATTTCCATTTAATTAAAGTTTCTGAAATCACGCTTAAGAGAATCAAGATAAAAATAATACTGGGGATAGATTTAATAAAGTTGCTTTTTCAATAAAAGAAAAACAGGTAATTCAGAAGATATCTTAGTTATGAATAACACACATTCTGCTCTCAGAAATGAAGTTAGAGAATTGGCTGAGGAAGCATTTCACCGCAAGTTAATTTCAGGATATGGAGATGGGCAAAATATGAATGAATACCAAATTGTTTATCAAGGAAAACCTAGACATATATCGTTAGAACAAGCTCGGCTTTTTTTGATAGATTTAATTTATAGACACCAAATTCATTAAAGAATTTATAGACACCAAATTCATTACAGCTATTTTCAGGTAAATAAACCACATTTTGATTTAGGTTTCGCATCAACAATGTAGGGGCGTTCGCGAAGCGTGCTGGAAGCATCAGCATTCGGACAATTAATTATCGGTTTTTACCTAAGACTATCATCCGAATGCTTCGCCCTTACTATGGTCTAAAGACATGAAAACTGCTGTAAATAGGGCAGGCAAGATGCCCACCCCACAAAATATAGCTCCCCCATTATGTTGATCTACCTATAATTGCCAAAATTGGAAATTATTGCTATGATTATCTACAACAACCGCAGCAACAAAATTATCTGCTGGTAGTAATTCTTTCAATTGCCAATTTCCTGAAACTTTTAATTGAGCAGGTTTTGTAGGTGTTAATTCAATTCCGATTTGTTCTAATTGAATTAAACCATCTCCCGTGGCTTTTAAATAAGCTTCTTTACAAGTCCAGTAACGAAAAAATACTTGTTGTTTTTGTTCAGGTGTAAGTAATTTAATTACTGCATATTCTTGGGGTAAAAAGAAACGTCGAGCAAGATTTTCTAAATCAGACATTGGGCGAATAAATTCTAAATCTACCCCAATTAATCTTTGATAACTTACGCCACACAAACCCAAATCTTGCGAATGTGACAAATTAAAAAATATTCCTGAATCAGCAAACTTAGCTGCTAAAATTGGTTTGCCCCGTTGTTGATAATCAAATTCTACTTGAGACGGTTCTACACCTAAATAACTTCCTAAAATAGTCCGCAGACTACCACGCCCAACAATAAAACGCTGTCGATGTTCAGGAAAATAAAACCTTTCTGCACGAGCAACTTCATCACTAGATAAAGTTTCTCTGAAAGATTGTATCTGTGATTCAGACTGCTGTAAGTTTATTTTCCAGATATGCACATCATCAGATAACAATACTAATTTTTTAGGTGCAGGTAGCCAGTTTGAGAGAAAGTTATTCACAACTAATTCACAACTAAAAAGTTTGGGTTCTAGATAATTAATTCTTCAAAAAATCAGGTATGTTTGATCAATACTACCTGATAAATCTAAGCACTACATTGATGAAAGAATAGGGTCTAAAACTCCGCCTTTGAAAGCGAAAATTTTTGGGAGATTTATGATAAATACCCCTTATAATAAATAACAGACTCCTGTCTTCTGCCTTCTACCTCCTGCCTTCATTAATTCCTATCCATTCTAAAATACGATTCCAAGCCCACCATTGATCAGGATCTTGGGATTGAATTTGACACTTTTTACTACTTATATAACCTGCATGACCACCGTAGGATGTAAGTAACAAATCTATAGCAGGATTTTTGGCACTGGCAACTTTTAAATCATCAACAAGATCGGGATGAAATAAGGGATCATCAGCAGCATAAATAATTAAAGTTGGTTTTTGCAACAGAGGTAACAGATGTAAACCACTGCTGGTCTGATAATATTCTTCCACAGAACTAAAACCCAAGCGGCCAATGACAAGTTCTTCATCAAATCCCCAAATGCTATTTGCTCTTTCTATTGCTGCCGAATCAAAAGAATTATCATGAGTATAATGTAATTTCCAGGCTAGTTTTTTCAATTCTCCAGCAATGCGGGATTCAACATACTTACCAAAAGGGTGAGTGACTAAATAAGTGAGCGATCGCAACGAATCTAAACTAGGACAAATCACTGCTCCTCCAGCAATGTCTATATCTTGTAATTTAAAATCTTGTGCTGCTTTGATTCCCCACAGCGCCAATTGTCCCCCTAGAGAATACCCTGTAAACCAGCATTTTGGAGGACAACCCATTGCTACCGTTTGCTGGGCAATTCTGACAAAATCTTCCCCTTCATACAACCCATCAGAAGTTAAAGTTGGGGATAATTCTGCCGTTTTACCATGCGCCCGCCAATCAAAGAGAACCACAGCATAACCTTGAGAGTATGCTTTACGTCCCAACAATCTTAAAAACCATTGTTGTTCTAACTCTCCTGTAATACCATAAGTGCCAATAATTGTGCTGTGGGCATTTTCGGGTATGGCAACCCAACCGAAAATTGGTACATCCTGCCCTCCCGTAAATACGACCTGCTGGTACAGTGGTTCTGGATGTGGAGTTGTACTTTCCCAATCACGTCCTGCCCATAAAGCAGTGTAAGCAGTCATGGCAGCACCATTTCGCAAGAAATAGGGCGGACTGTAGGTAGAGTTACACACCATATATTAATTTTCGTGTAAATTAGTATTGTTTTCACAATCTCTAATTTTAATATTTATGTTGGATTTTAAATCTTTTTTTACAATCGAAAAAGTAATCTTTGTATCTCTCAAAGGTTCTTAATTTATCCTTAAATAAAGTAGTCATAATTTTTTAATAATGCCCAGGATTCTTGTCATAGATGATGACCCAGCGATTTCAGAACTTGTTGCCGTCAACTTGGAAATGGCTGGCTACGATGTTAGTCAAGCTGAAGATGGCATCAAAGGTCAGGCGCTGGCGCTCCAGTTACAACCCGACTTGATCATGCTTGATCTGATGTTGCCCAAAGTAGACGGTTTTACCATTTGCCAGCGTTTACGTCGGGATGATCGCACATCTGAAATTCCGGTTTTAATGCTGACAGCATTAAACCAAACTCAATATAAAGTTGAGGGTTTCAATGCTGGCGCAGATGACTACTTGACCAAACCTTTTGAAGTAGAAGAAATGCTGGCACGAGTGCGGGCTTTGTTACGACGTACTGACCGCATTCCCCAAGCCGCAAAACACAGTGAAATTCTTAACTATGGTTCTCTTACCCTCGTTCCAGAAAGATTTGAGGCCATTTGGTTTGGTGAAACTGTAAAACTGACTCATTTAGAATTTGAGTTGCTTCATTGCTTGCTTCAGCGTCATGGACAAACAGTTTCTCCCAGTGAAATTCTCCGAGAAGTTTGGGGTTATGACCCTGATGATGACATTGAAACTATTCGGGTGCATATTCGCCACTTGAGAACTAAACTCGAACCAGATCCTCGCCATCCCTGCTACATTAAGACGGTTTATGGTGCAGGATACTGTCTAGAGTTGCCCAGCGCACCACCATCAAGTGAGCAAGTCCTAAGTTGACAATTTCATAGACAAAACTATACTTATATTGACAAAAATCAATATATTTTTAGGAAAAAATCAACTACTTGATATATAATACGGTGATATCAAGTATTGAATTGAGACTATTGCCGACGCGAAAACCAAGCAATGATGGTGGTAGTCTTTTTCAGAAACTTAATTGGAACACAATCGCGTCTGGCTAAGGCGTGAAAGTCTACTGAGGGATAACTGCTCCCATGCTCCCGTTGAAGTAGAAAGTAAAGTCTAGTTTTGTCTAGGTTTTATATAGCAGACAGATGTAATGAGTGCTTAGTTTTGGTAACTGGTGACTAGGGACTAGGGACTAGGGACTGGGGACTGGGGACTGGTGACTGGTGACTGGTGACTGGGGACTGGTGACTGGGAAATAAATTTTATTTTTTCCAATCACCTATTACCTAGATTTTATATCGGCGATCGCTATCAGGCAATCATTCAAAGGAAGTAGAGAAATAAATTTACTATCATTCAAGATGATTAAAGTTAATTCAATATTTCTCTACCCCTGGGTTTTTCTAATCTTCTGACCTTGGTAATTTAGAATTGACTAAATTGGTAAATTCTGCCAAAGAAGTAATCGTCATTGTTGATATCAGTAGTTCTTCTAAAGCAGTGATATCATCAACGTTCTGAATATTTTTGCTCAGTATTTCGGGGACATCACCAAACTTGACTTGCAGAAGTTTAATGATATCTTGTTTGCGACCTTTTTTTTCGCCTCTTTCTAGGAAAATTTCTTCAGTGGGTGTTAAAAAAGGCATTTCTCTCTCCTTTTCATACTCGGTTATTTTCGTGAGCAATTTTTGTTGTAATTCCTGACTTAATGACATCATTTTGTCAATAAATCTAAACAGGTTTTCAATGTCATATCTGTTTAAACCTCGCTCATATAAACTTCTAATTAATGTCCATTTCCACTGCTCCCTATCTGCGAGTTTGTTGGTAGTAGTTTTGGTTTTTAAATGTGCCATTACTAATATAGCAAATAGATTGCTGCTTTGCTCTAGTTCTTCCCATTTGTAGTCTATGAGTTTGACTGTATCAAACTTACACACAACCTCACTCTTACCTAAACCGTATTGATAACTATTAGGTCGCCATGTTTTGCTTTCATCTCCTAATATGGCTAAACTAACTACTGGTTTATGGTATAAATCAAAGGAACGGTAGTTATAGATATACATTCTTTGGGAAAATTCTTCATCGTATTGACTTTGTACTTCGATGTGAATTAATATCCAAATTTCTGTGTTATCTAGTAACCACACTTGATATAATTTATCAGCATAGCGTTTTTCTGTGTTAGATGTAGCTGTAATTTGTTCTAGTTCTTTATCTAGGGAAATTGGTGTTTTACTCCAGTCTATTTGTTGGTAAATTTGGGGATAAAAGAAGTTGATAAATTCTGGAAAGTATTTTTCTATTGCTCCTTTCCATGCTTGATCATAATTGGCTGTTATTTGGTTCATGTTTAGGTTTTTTAGTTTTTTATTTGCTGGTTAATTGTATTTTAATACTGATGTATTAATAATTATTTTTATTATTTTTTAATTATTTTATTTTGGTGGAGGTAAGGTAAATTATGGGTAGTATAGCGATCGCTTCAGGGAGTTACCGCTAACGCATTTCCAAAGTATCACTAAATCGCCCATCATTGATAAATTAAAAATATTGAATTATTTACATCTGCAATTTATTTACAAAAAGCGATATCTTTGTAGGGGTTTAACAATGCTAAACCCCTACCCATGTTCTGATGAAATAGGTTAACTTATGAAAATTTATTAAAAGTTAATATATGTGTTGGGTTTCGTTTCCTCAACCCAACCTACCAGATATTATTAAATATCTAACTCAATTTGACTTGCTTTTATTTCTTTTTGTTTTTCTGCACTTTTTAAAACTTCATAAGCTAATGTCATAGTTAGTCTTTGTTTATTTTCAATAATATCTTGCACAGTAACAATTTGAATTTTATCACAACTATGAGGCATGAGTTTATTTTGATAAAAACCAGCAGATTTGGCAGTTTTTAACATATCTTTGGTAGGATCTTCTAAGGTGATAAATATGGCAATTCTGGCATTTTCTAAGGTCATTGTTCCTAATAAATCGCGGATATCTCCTGATTTTACCTTCCCAGATTTAACTTGTAAAATGATTTTTTCTTGTTCTCCTTTATCACCGTAAAAATAAACGATTCCGTCTACTCCTTGATCTGATCCTTTTTTGGTGTTAATTATTCCTCGGTTATTTGTATAGGTTAAAATTGCCCATTTTTCAAATTCTTTACGGGTGCGATCGTCTTTTTTATTTGCTAATGCTATTGCGCTTTCGATATCTTTGGGTATACCATGTAATTTAATGGTGTCTAAAACTCCTTTACCAAAGCTGTCTTCTAATCTTTTTAAAACTAAACTTATACTTTGATAAGTGATGTCTATTCCTATCCATTGTCTGTCTAATTTTTGAGACACTGCAACAGTTGTACCACATCCACAGTAAGCATCTAATACTATATCATTTTCGTTGGAACTGGCTTTTATTATTCTTTCTAATAATGCTTCTGGTTTTTGTGTTGGATATCCTAAAGATTCTGATTGTTTTTGACCTAATGGTATCACATCTATCCACAGATTATCTACTTCTGCTCCTGAATAACCTTCCATAAAATTCTTTCTTCTAGGCTTTCCATTTTTAGTAAAAAATAACTTTCCTTGTTTATCTAATTCTTCAAGTTTTTCTCGATTCATCATCCAACCATAATTAGGTAAATAACCTTTATATTCGTAACGTAAATTTTCTCGCGCCATCATTGCAGGTAATTCAATTGGCTCTGACTTATATCTTCGACCTTGTTCATCAACTTTATTATATATTTTTTCAATATCATCTTGATTTGATAATTTAGTTTTAGGTGTTTGAAAAAAATACTTGCTTGATTTGCTATAAAAAAATATAATGTCACAATTATTTGCATAACGAAGCATCTTATATTGTGATCCTTTTTTGGTAAAATTTCTTTTCCATGTTATTTCATTTAAAAAATCTCCACCTTGAGAACAAAAAACAGCATCTAAAACTAACTTTAAATAATGACTAGCAGTAGGATCGCAATGTAAATAAAAACTACCTGTAGGTTTTAAAACTCGATGAATTTCTGTTATTCTTAAAGTCATACTCACTAAATAAGCAAGTAAACTACCTGTTCCTAAAACATTACTTAAACCTGTAATTAAAGCAATACATTGTTGAGTAAATAAACCATGATAATTACTGGTGATTTCACTTAATCCTTTAATAGCGTGATCATCCCATTCCCAAGTATCAATAAATGCTTGTGCTTGTGCTTTATCTTCTGAACCAATGTTATTATAAATTTGATTATAATTCCGCTTAGAATTAAAAGGAGGATCAATATAACATAAGTCTACTGATTCATCTTTAATATACTTTCTTAAAACTTCTAAATTGTCTCCATAATAAAGTTGATTAACCATAGTCTTCCTCAAAGCATTGTAATTGAATACACCTTGATTAATCATTTTTATAGATTGTTACTTTTTTGTCACCTCAGAAAATCCCTGATATTCCTTGATGTATAATTAAGAAATATTACAAAAATACCTGAAAATACCTGATTTTTTGGAATCAGTCTAAGTTATAATACTTGAACAGCTTATAAAATCTGGTAGGGTGCGTTAGACTGCATCAATCCTGTAAATAAGCGGATTCTTGATATCTGACACATCTTACAACTAATTAATAGAAGGTTGATGTAAATTTAAGCCTTTAATAAAACGAAAATCTTTAACATTTAATGTATATAAATCAATCTGATTAACTAATGCTGTTGCAGCAATTAAAGCATCAGGTATACTTAATTTATGACTAAGAGAGTAATTTTCCATTAGTGTAATAAACTGAGTAGATATCATGACATCAATAGGAAAAATATGGAGTAATTGTAAATGGGTTTTAATTTTTTTCAACTCCAAATTATTAATAGCACCATAATATAATTCAGCTTGAGTAATAGAACTAATAGCTAATTGATTAATTCCCTGAAACCGCAGTTCAGAGATAACTTGAGAATTGTTTTTATAAAATTCTATGATAATATTTGTATCACATAAAATCATTTATTTTCTGTTCTCCATGCTTCTTGACGAATGGATTGAGTGCTAATATCTCTATTTTCCCAAATTCCGGCTAAATCAAAAAATTCTTGTTCACTATCAGCTATATTATTGTTATCTTCTACTACTTCTACAGATTTGACAAAATCTAAAGCAGAAATAATTTTTAGTAGCATCTCGGCTTTTTCTTTATCAGCAACTTGAATGATTAATTGTTGCATATTTTTATAATTAATTCTATGATTATTATACATTATTTTTCTGGCTTACGTCTAGCTATAGGAAAACCATTATTTTTATATGGGTTTAACAATGCTGATATTACTTGATGTTTAATGAAGAAATATCAAAAAAATACCTGAAAATACCTGATTGTTTGGAAGCAATATAAGTTATAATACTTGAACGGCTTATAAAATCTGGTAAGGTGCGTCAGACTGCATCAATCCTGTAAATAAGCAGATTCTTGATATCTGATGCACCCTACAACTAATCAATGAAATCCATAGATGAAATTCGTCAACAACTGCAAGCAGGAAATTTTGAGTTTACCCGTCATGGTTTAAAACGTTTAGTTGAAAGAAATATTAGTCGTTCAGAAATTATGGAAACAGGAGAGAATGCAATTATCATAGAAGATTATCCAGATGATAAATATTCTCCTAGTTGTTTACTTTTGGGATTAACAATTAATAATCGTCCCTTACATTTACAGGTATCAAGGCGAGAATCTGATATATTGACTATTATTACTTTATATGAGCCTGATCCAAAAGAATGGATTAATTATTGTCAGAGGAGGTCATAATGTTGAGTTGTCATATTTGTGGTTCAGAAAATTTTACTCAAGAGTTAGTAAATGAAACTTTTGAAATTAACGGTAAACTAATTTTAGTTGAGGGTATTCCCGCTAAAGTTTGTTCTCGTTGTGGAGAAATCACTTTTAGTAGTGAAACTGCGGAAAATATTCGCTCACTGCTGAATAGTAATAAAAAATCTCATAAAAAAATTGAGATTGATGTTTTTGCTTTTTCTAAGTAACTGATAATATCAATTTATAACATCTAGTTTTTATGACTATTACAGAAATTTTGCAATTTGTAGATAATTTAATTTTCACAGAAACAGATCAACATTTAGATGATCTGCAAAAAAGAATTATTGAAGAATTATTTAAGGGTAAAACTTATAAACAAATTGCTGAACTTTATAATTATGATGAAGGTTATATTGGTGATGAAAGTAGAAAGTTATTTAAAACATTATCGGATAAGTTGGGAGAAAATATTAATAAATCTAATTTTGCTTGGACACTGGAAAGAGTTATAAATTCAAAAATTGTTAATTCTTTAAATAATAACATAAATCTTTGCTCTAATAATAAAAATTCAATAAATTATCAATCAAATAATATTAAAAATTCCCAAGAAACAGAAATACAAAAATCTTCTTACCATGATTTAACTTTATCACCGAGAATTATTAGATTTTATGGAAGAGAAAAAGAATTAGAATATTTATCTAATTGTATTCTCAATCAAAACACCCCTTTAATCTCCATTTTAGGTTTATCAGGAATTGGTAAAACTACTCTAGTTAAAAGATTTGTAGATTTCAACTTAGATAAATTTGAAGTCATAATTTGGAAAAGTTTAAAATATCCCAAATCTCTAAATTCACTCATTGATGATTTATTGCAAGTCTGTAAACAACAACCTGAAAAAAATCTAGATGATAAAATCAAACAACTATTTAATATTCTCTCTACACAAAAATGTTTAATCATCCTTGATGATATCCAAAATATCTTTACACCTGGTGAACTTGCGGGAAAATATCAACCAGAATATCAAGATTATCAACCCTTATTCAAACTTGTTACAGAAACCCAACATCAAAGTAATATTATCTTAATTAGTCAAGAACAATGTCCAGAAATGGAATCTTTAGATCCAGAATTATATCCCATCAAATCTTTAGAACTCTCAGGTTTATATCATTCCAATATTCTCCAAAACACAGGATTAAAAAATCAGGATAGTTGGTTAGATTTAATTAAATTATATGCAGGTAATTTAATGTTTTTAAAAACTATTACCGTCTTAATCGCTAAAAATTATGATGGTGAAGTTGTTGAATTTTTAGCAGAAAATACATTACATATTACCCAGCAAATGCAGTCTCATTTTCAAGAGACATTTAACCGTTTATCACCTATAGAAAAACAAATAGTATTATATTTGAGTAGATTTGAAAACCCTATTTCTAGAGAAGAATTAAGACAAACGTTAATAGAAACCTTAAATTTATCCTCAGTTGATTTTAATAACGGTTTACAATCTTTACAACAACGGCATTTAGTAAGTAAACTGAAAGAAGATAAAGTGATGTTTTCATTATCTTCTGTTTTTCGGGAATATGTGAGAAATTTCTCATTTCCATAATCAAAATCAGGATTGACAAGATTAGACAATAAACAGAATTGATTTTCACCTTCACATCCTGTAAATCCTTAAATCCTGAAAATCCTGATTCTGACCTATTTAGATTTTATATCAGCGATCGCTCCTCTAGCCATAGATGCGATCGCCTTATCTGTCGCTTTCGGTAACTGATAGTATTTACCTCCCGCAGTTTTCGCTAACTCTTTGGCAAAACCAGTAGAAACAAACTTACTTTCTGTATCAATTACCAGTAATTGCATCCCAGATGCTCTAATTCTCGCTGCAATATCTAGCAATTCCGCTTTGATATCCGGTTTTTCCCCTGGTTCTTGGGGTTCACCTAAAGAACGAGATAAAGGAATATTACCACGACCATCCGTAATTGCCACAATCACAACCTGACCGATATCTCCGCCCATTTGAGCATTAACACCAATTCTCACGGCTTGAGTTAACCCATGTGCTAAAGGTGAACCACCACCACAAGGTAATTTTTCTAACCTGTTTTTTGCTAACGCAATAGAACGGGTAGGAGGTAACAACACTTCCGCTTGTTCACCCCGGAAAGGAATCAAAGCAATTTGATCACGGTTTTGATAGGATTCGGTTAAAAGCTGCATTACTGCACCCTTGGCAGATTGCATCCGGTTTAATGCCATTGAACCAGAAGCATCAACCACAAATACAACTAAAGCGCCCGCTTTCCTAACTAACCGCTTTGTCCGCATATCGCCCTGTTCCACTATTACCTTTTTATTCGGCTGTCTGGTGCGGCGTGCTTTTTGATACGGGGCTGCGGCTCGCAATGTGGCATCTACGGCTATGCGTTTTACTTTACCTTTGGGTAACATTGGCTTGATGTAACGTCCCCGGTCTTCTGAGAAGATTAAACTACGACTTCCAGATTTACCTTGCCGTTGGGACATCTGAGCAAAATATAATACATCAGAATCCAGAATTACCCCTTCTGGGTCAAATACAAACTCTTCAGGAATATCTGGGGGTTCTTGTTGTTCCTGTTCTTCCTGTTGTTCTTCTTTGTCTTCCTGTTCTTCCTCTTCCTCTTGTTCTTCCGAGTCGTCTTGACTTTGTGGTGGTGGGGGTGGTGGAGGTGGTTGATCTGGGGGTGGAGTTTGAATAACGGTGGTACGGGGAACGATCACCAACTCTACCGCACGTCGCAAGTCTTCAGCATTAACGGTATTACGTCCTTCTAAAGCTGCTGCTGCTTTGGCAACTCTGACAGCAAATAGTTCTGCTCGATGTCCTTCTACTCCAGCGCGGATACATTCATTAACAAGGTATGTGATCTGTTCTAAAGAAATGCTGACTTCTTTTAACCATTCCCGTGCGAGAAGTATTTGGGTTTTCAGGGAGTCTATGTCTTCACTGTACTGTTGTAGAAATTCTTGGGGAGAACGGGAGTAAGCAATGGCCTGTTCTACTGCTTGCACTCTTTGATCTAAACCCAGAACACCATCAGCAGAAAGGGCGATCGCAATTCTATCAAGTAAATGCTCCCTTAAAGCGCCTTCCTCTGGGTTGTAAGTTGCAATAAACAACGGTTTACAGGGATGTTGAAAACTGATACCTTCCCGTTCTATCTGGTTGCGTCCCTCAGATAATACCGCTAACAGTTGATTACTAATTTGGTCATCTAATAAATTGATTTCATCCACATATAACACACCTCTGTTACAGGTGGCCAGTAACCCTGGTTGAAAAACTGTATCACCCTGTTTTACCGACTGTTCCACATCCACAGAACCTAAAAGTCGATCTTCGGTGACACCCAAGGGTATTTGCACAAAAGGAACGGGTTTTACTTCTGTTTCTATTTCCTGTCTTTGTTCCGCTAACAGTTTATCATCCCATTCTTCCGGGTGGTTTGGATCACAGTTGCTAATGGAATCTTTCACAACTTCTATAGGTGGTAACAAGGCGTGAATGGCACGCGCCATCACAGATTTAGCCGTACCTCGACGACCAGCAATTACCACACCCCCCAAACCGGGATCTACTGCTGTTAACAGTAATGCTATTTTAATCGCTTCTTGACCGACTACAGCAGTCAATGGAAAAGCTGTTGTTGTTGGGGTTATCGTAGGCGCTGGCATTTTGTTTTTATTGGTTATTATATTTTTTAGGATAGCATTTTTATGTCTCACGCAAAGACGCAAAGACGCAAAGAGAAGAAGGTAAGGGTTTTTTTATTATAATGTTTTGTGTATTTCAGTTATTTTGTTTATTTCCAGGTAAAGTGTTATGAGAACAAAAGTTGTTATTATAGATTCTTCTCATACTCTTAGAGGTATGCTCAAAGATTATATTTTTAGTAGAGTACCACTGTCAAAGAAAACAATTATTTACCTTTGGTAAAATGGAGATTATAGATATGGTACAACAACTGACACCAGAAACAAAACCAGAAATCATCTACCCAGATAGTGACGGAAAACCCATGTTTGACAATACTAAACAATATCAATGGATCGTTAAAATTAAAGAAAATTTAGAAATTATTTTTGCTGAAAATCCTGATGTATTTATTGCAGGTGATTTGTTATGGTATCCTGCGGAGGGAAGTGTCAAAACCAGACAAGCACCCGATGTTATGGTAGTATTTGGTAGACCTAAAGGGGATCGGGGTTCTTATAAACAATGCTCAGAAAATAATATTGCTCCCCAGGTGGTTTTTGAAATTCTTTCTCCCGGAAATCGGACTAAAGAAATGGCGGAAAAAATGCTATTTTATCAAAGATATGGTGTAGAAGAATATTATGTTTATGATCCTGATACTATTGAGTTAGTAGGATATTTGAAAAATCAAGAATGGTTAGAAGAAATTGAAGAAATTAATAATTGGGTAAGTCCTCGTTTGGGTATCCGTTTTGAGTTAATATCAGATAATTTAGAAATTTATTATCCTGATGGTAGGAAGTTTCTCACCTCTGTTGAACTACATCAACAATTAGAACAGGAAAAACAACGTGCAGAACAGGAATATGAACGTGCGGAAAAGGAACAACAAAAATATCAAGACTTATTAGCTAAATTGCAAGCTAAAGGGATTGATATCAATACAATTTAATAACTTGAAAAATTCAGATCCCCTACTTATCAAATAATTCGGGGATCTGGTGCTGGACATTCAAAGCTGAATAAGCTGTTGTGCAGCTAAATCGAATAAACAGCATTACCTTTATTTTTAACTTTGCGCTCCCATTTAATAATAAGACCTCCTTCGTTTAGCAATTTATTTAATAATTCTTCTAACTGTTCTACTGATTCAAATAATCTGTGGGCTATATATTCTTTCGCTGAATGCCATACCAGTTCAATTAAATTATAATCTGGACTATAAGGTGGTAAAAATTCCAGAATAATATTTGGCATTTCTGCTTCAATACGAGCCAAAATATCTTTTCTTTTATGGTAACTAGCATTATCAAGAATAATCACTATTTTAGCTGAATTATCATTAAAGTCTTCAGGCTTATTTCCTGCTTCTATCCATTCCTGTTTTAAAAAATAGTTGAGAGATTTCAACTGTTCATAAAACACATCTGCATTTCCCTGTTTAATCACAAAATTTATTCTTTTCTTGTCATGATAACGCAATCCTCCCATAATATTCACTCTTCCCCTTCTTCTTTGTCCTGTTACCTCTTTTCTCTTGCCTTTCTTTCCCCATGTTTTTCTTCTTATCACTCTTAAACTAAATCCACTCTCGTCCCAAAACCATACCTGTAAACGCTCTGGTGATGATTTTGTTATTTTTAAATATTCAGCTAATTTTTCTTTAAATAACTTACGCTTCTCTGGACTTTGTTTATCCTCTAGGCTATACTTTGCCCAAAGGTAAACGTACTTTTTTCTCTCTAAAATTCTCCTTACTTGCGAACTACTTAACTTTATTCCTGTCTCTATTTCTAGATATGTCGCTAATCTTGCTGATGTCCATCTGCCAAATTCATATCCACATTCATCAGGGTTCTTCTCAATTACTTCTAACAACAAATTCTCATATTCTTTGGTTACTTTACGGAAGTTACCTTCTCTTCTTCCATCTAAAAAACTGTCTATGTTATCCGGTGCTCCATGCACTGCCCAATATGCTACAGTTGTATATGCTATGTTTAAAAAATCACTTATTTCCTGGTAAGTTTTCCCATCATTCATCAACAATAATATTAGTATTTTCTCTCTTACATAAGGATTATCTTGCTCTTTTAGGTGTTTTAATAGCTTTTCTCTCTGTTCTTGAGACAGATGGTTTTTTGCTGGCATAATTCAGAAGCGATCGCTTAGTTACTTAATTCCCTATTATACAATCTAGCTGCACAACAGCTTAATCAACCTAGTTGATGCTGAAAATTTCCGCTTTATAGATGACTTACCTGCATTAGTTGAGAGAACAAATCAACCTCAAGTAAATGTCATCCATGCTCAAATTAGCTACAATGAAGCTGTAGAATCTTTAGTTAAAGCTGTAAATAAAGCACTCAGCCAAAATAAACCCACCAATTACAGCTATCTTAATGAATTAATGCGTCAAATTTGGCCTAATTATCAAGGAGTTGCTACCATATCTACACCTGATGGGAAGAAATTTAAAAGTTTTGGACAATTTATTGATATGGTTGTCAAAGAAGGTAAAGTCAAAAGACAAAATCAGCACTTATTTTTGATGGAATTAAACCAAATAGCAGCCTGAATTTGTCTTGATTGATAATACCAGTTTATAGAAATAACTGGTTCATGATAACCGCACCTTGCGGTTTTCTCATTTTTCACATTCGCTACAACAGCAAAAATAAAAGATAAAATGCACAAACTTCTCACATTTCATAACGAAAAACTCTTGCGTCAAGCATTAACCCATCGTTCTTATGTGAACGAAAACCCAGGAGAAGGAGAACACAACGAACGCTTAGAATTTCTCGGAGATGCAATTTTAAACTTTCTCAGTGGAGAATATTTGTACCGTCGTCACCCCGAAAAAGGAGAAGATGAATTAACCCGTCTTCGTTCTGCATTAGTCGAAGAAAAACAACTAGCAAAATTTGCTTTAGAAGTTGGTTTAGATTTTAGAATGCGATTAGGAAAAGGTACAATTAGAGATGGAGGTCTTCAAAATCCTAACCTTTTAAGTAGCACCTTTGAAGCTGTAATTGGTGCATATTATTTAGATAATGATTGTAATGTTGAACCACTCAAAGTCATTCTTGAACCATTATTTGATTCTGTATCAGAAGATGTGGTAGAACCGAGATCAAATGTAGATTCAAAAAATAGATTGCAAGAGTTAACCCAAGCTCAAGGTATCCAAGAACCTCCTAAATATGTCACAGAAAAAGCTGGAGGTCCAGATCATGCACCGGAATTTATTTCTAAAGTATTTGTAGATGGTAAAGAGTTGGGAGAAGGAAGAGGTAAGAGTAAAAAAGAAGCAGAAAAAGCTGCGGCTGAGGATGCGTTAGCTAAATTGAAAAAACGAGATTTATTGTAAGAATTTAGGAATGATAATGTTTTCTTGCTAATCTGACAATCTATATTTAATGTACTGTGCAAAATCAATTTAATCGCTTGATCTCAGTAGTTAAGTAACTAATTTTTAGTTTAGATACTGATGTTATTACTGTATATCAATGCTAAATTTTTGCTGTTACTATTAATTATGAGTAAGTCAGCCTAATCCAACGCACCAGAGTCAACAGCGTTGGAACGGAGGAACCAAGTTTTGGGGCGTATTTTTGTGGCGATTGGTTAATAAATTCCTAAGTTAATGTTAGGAAATCAGCCAAAATTGCCCAAAAAGGGGTATCTCTCAACCCTAGTCCGTCAGCTAACTTCGTAGGCATTGAGAGGGGACTGAAGAGACAGCATTTGATAATGTTTTGATCTCATCAGTGTCCAAGGCTGGTACTGCTCAGATTCAGTGTATCTGTACTGAACTCTGTTGAGGTTACAATATGATTTTACAACTGAATTTAGCTGCAATTTTTGCTGTGGCTGGACAATTGGCGTGGAAAAAAGCAAAACCTGTCATTTTTCGTGATGAGTTCTTATTGCCCGTTGTGGGTTTTTCAGGAATAATTTTACTCTGGTGGGTAATAGCATTTGCTAATCATGAATTAATGCCTACACCACCTGAAGCTTTAATTGCCAATCTTGACTACATTTTAAATCCCTTTTATGAACGAGGACCCGGTAATTTAGGAATTGGTTGGTTACTATTAGCAAGTTTACGCCGGGTAATATTAGGTTTTGGTTTAGGTGCATTAGTAGCAATTCCCTGTGGGTTTTTAATAGGGATGTCTAGACCAGCAATGCTGGCTTTTAATCCCATCATTCAGATATTTAAACCTGTTTCACCCCTAGCTTGGTTGCCTATCTCCTTAGCTATTTTCAATTTGGCAGATCCTTCAGCTATTTTTGTGATTTTCATTACTTCCCTTTGGCCGACTATGATTAATACTGCCTTGGGAGTTTCTAGCGTACCCAAAGATTATATAGATGTGGCACAGGTGTTAGAAATGCCACGTTGGCGGCAGATTATTAAAATTATTTGGCCTGCCAGTTTGCCTTATATTTTCACAGGTTTAAGGATTAGTTTAGGTATTGCTTGGCTGGTAATTGTGGCTGTAGAAATGTTAACAGGTGGTATTGGAATTGGGTTTTTTGTTTGGGACGAATGGAGTCGTTTAAATCTCAGTTCTGTATTTTTGGCGGTGTTTGTAATTGGTTTAACTGGTTTAGTTTTAGATTACGCGGTGGGTAAACTTCAAGAATTTGTTACCCATCGTCCAGGAAGTGTGAAGTAAACAGGGAAAACGTCAACAATTTAGTTACAGCTATGACAGGCAAGATGCCTGTTCCACATTGAGAGATAAAACTGATACCAATTTGCAAAATGATGTCAAAAGATGGAAGCTGACAAAGCTTATCCATTGAATTTTTCATCATCTAAAATCTAAAATTCAAAATTGTAGACAATTATGAGTGAAAATAATTGGACTCGCAGAGATTTTATCAAGGGAATAGGTTTAACGACTGCGGGAATAGCGTTGTCATCCTGTGCTGTTTCTGGAGATAGGTCTGCTAAAGGACTGACAGCAGAAGCTTTAGCTGTAGAACCAGTAGTTAAACCTCAAGAATTAGAAAAACCTGATCTTATTATTGGTTATGTTCCTGTTAATGATTGTGCGCCATTTGCGATCGCCTGGAAAAAAGGTTTCTTCCGCAAATATGGCTTAAATGTCAAACTCAACCGCGAAGCTAGTTGGGCAAACTCCCGCGACGGGTTAATATTTGGTCGTCTCGACGCTTCCCCCGTCGTCTCTGGTGCAGTCACTAACGCTCGAATAGGTGCAGAAGGTGCGCGTCATGCCCCCCTATGTGCAGCTATGACCATACACCGACATGGTAACGCCATGACCATGAATAAAGATATGTGGGACTTTGGTATACGTCCTTGGTATGAATATCAGCAACAATACGGTGATGGGGCATTAGAAGCATTTGGGCGAGATTTTCGAGGTTATTTTCACCAACAACCCCCAGAAAAGAAGGTTTGGGCAGTAGTTCTGAGTTCTGCTATTTATGAATACTTTGCTCGCTATCTTGCTGCTGCTGCTGGTGTTGACCCATTTAAAGAATTTCGCATCATTATTACTCCCCCACCGCAAATGGTGACAAATATGAGAATTGGGGCAATGCAAGCATATATGGTCGCCGAACCTTGGAACACTAGAGCAATTACAGGTAACGAAGGTATTGGTTTTACATTCGCTCAAGGTAAAGAAATTTGGTACGGACACCCAGACAGACTATTAGGAGTAATGGAATCTTTTATAGTCAATTATCCCAAAACTTACCGCTCTTTGGTAAAGGCAATGATAGAAGCTTGTCAGTATTGCAGTAAACCCGAAAACCACCAAGAAGTAGCCGAATTATTAACAGATCGTTCTTTTACTGGTGCAAAACCAAAAAAGCAAGATGCGCCCATTAGTAAATTGACTGCTCCAGGAATTATTGGTAATTACAACTATGGTGGTTTTGATGGTAAAGACCGCACAATCAAAGCTGAAGATACCACAATTTTTTATGATCTGCCTGATAACGTTCCTCAAGAACCAGGAGAACATTCCACCTTTTTATGGCGTTCTCGGAGTATTTGGTTAATGACTCAAGCAGCACGCTGGGGACAAATTAAAGAAATCCCTAAAAACGCTGAACAAGTAGCCGAAAAAGGTTGGAGAACAGATTTATATCGAGAGATAGCCACAGAAATGGGGATTCCATGTCCCAAGGATGATTATAAAGTTGAACCCCCAGAAGTATTCATAGATAAAAAAGGCTTTGATCCCGGTGATCCCGTCGGCTATCTCAATAGTTTTGCTATCAAAGCAAATGCTCCCATTCGTTTCTTCATGTCTTAATTTTCACGACAAACTATTAACTAATTCAGGAGAATTTAATCATGAGATATACTTCCTTAGAAAATGATAATTTTCAACAAGTTCAGCCCCGTCACGGATTTTTAGAAATTGAAAATTTAGTGAAGTCTTATCCCACAGCAGATAAAGGAGAGTTTGTTGTTTTAGATGGCGTTAATTTGACAATTGGTGAAGATGAATTTATTTCTGTAATTGGTCATTCTGGTTGTGGTAAATCAACATTACTAAAAAGTATTGGCGGTTTTGAAAGAGCTACATCAGGTTCAGTTCGCTTAGATGGTAAAGAAATCCGCAAACCAGGTGCAGATAGAATGATGGTTTTTCAAAATTATTCCTTGTTACCGTGGTTAACTGTGCGGGAAAATATCCGTTTAGCTGTGGATGAAGTGCTAAAAAGTGCAAATCGTGCCGAAAAAATTAGCATTGTGAATGAACACTTGGCAATGGTAAACTTAACGGCAGCCGCAGATAAATATCCCGATGAAATTTCTGGAGGTATGAAACAAAGGGTGGGTATTGCTAGAGCTTTAGCAATTCGTCCGAAAATGTTATTAATGGATGAACCATTTGGGGCTTTAGATGCTTTAACTCGTGGTAAATTGCAGCGTCAGGTATTAGATATCTGGGAAAATCATCGTCAAGCAGTCATGATGATTACCCATGATGTAGATGAGGCAATTTATATGTCCGATCGCATTGTTCTAATGACCAATGGACCATGCGCCACTATCGGAGAAATTCTCAAAGTTCCGTTTAAACGTCCACGCGATCGCAGTGCGATCCGCAATTCTAAAGAATACTTTGAATTACGCAACCACGCCTTGAATTTTTTAGACCGTTACTTTACTTCAGAGGAGTAAAATAAATTATTATTTCCTGGGTATACAAATTCAGAAATATAAGCTACAATTCAATCAGTATTCAGGATTGAGGCATCAGTATTTCAGAATATTTGATAAATCGGTAGATGATCAAATACAGATTTTGGGCGTAACCATTAAAAAGCTGACTGCTGATTACTGATCGCTGAATGCTTACCTGTGGGTAGCCTAATTCAAATTCATGAAAGCTGGATTTGAAGCGGAGGAACCAAATAATTGGGGCGAATCTTAATTGAAAGACACCTTCCAGTCTTAGCCCGTCAGCTAACTCCGTCGGCAATGGAAGGAACTCCCAAAACCTTGGCTGTAATACCAGTTGTTCTTGGGTTTTCCTTAATCAATCTGCGATTTTAGTCAATGATTTTGGATGAACTAGGAATGTAAGAATTAACGAGTCAGAAATCAGAATGCTTGCTTAATCATTTGGTGATAAAATGGTCGTTTTTCATGGTGCGTTTAAAAAAGCTGATTACTGATAGCGGAATACTTACTTATGAATCCAAAATCTAAAATCTAAAATCTAAAATTGGCATCCCTGCTTCTCATTCATCATTCGTTTCAAGGGAGAGAAGTTAAAGCTGTGACAATCAAGCCATTGTTAGCACGTTTACAAGGTGCTATTGGTCGCCATGACCTGATTGAGCAAATGGTATTACTACCTGCTCCAAAAAAATGCCTGAGTGAGAAAAATTCACTGGTAAAATCCATCAAGTTAATTGTTGGTTATGATGGTTCTCCTAATAGTCATACAGCCTTAGATATTGCTTTTTGTATTGCACATCAAACCCATTTAGCAAGCAATATTCAAGTCAATGTTCAGGCTGTTTATGTGTTAGAAGAACAGGCAAGTATTTCTGATTATCATAAATTCAATTATCCACCAAATTGGGCTGGTTTGACACATCAATATTTTGAGTTAAGCCAATCAACAACAATGGTGTTAACGCCATCAAAACCTCAGTTACTTACCACTTCAGCACCGGAAAAAGCAGATAAAATTCTTTGGCAAGCCAAAAATTTAGCCCAAGAATGGCAGAGTGATTTTAAATCTCATCTACGATTTGGTAACTTATCTACTGAACTGAAAAAAGTTGTAGAATTAGAAACTGCTGATGCTCTAGTTTTAGGTTGTCAATCTATCAATCATCCTGTGATTGAAAGTTTAGATCCTCATTTTCCCTGTGCTGTTTTGGGTATTCCTCGGTGTCTTGATTAATCACCTAATAATTACTTAATACATTTTTAATGCCCATGCACCAATAATCAACTATTAAGTCGCCTATAGTTACATATAGGTGGCTTTTTCGCTCTTTTTCACACAATAAAAAACAATCACATTATCAGGGAAGATGATATGGAAAACTGGCAAGCTGTTTTCAGCGTTATCACATTTATCACCGTCATTGTGGTAATCATGACGGAATGGATTGATCTAATGGTAGCTGCTTTTTTGGGAGCATTAATATTAGTCTTTGCTAATATCATGACTTTACCAGAAGCCGTTAGCTATATTGGTAAAAGTCATGGAACTTTGGGTTTATTTTTTGGTGTGATGGTATTAGTAAGAGCATTTGAACCGACTAATATCTTTAGTTATATAGCTACACAAATAGTCATTCTTGCTCAAGGAAGTGGCAAAAAATTACTATTAGGTATTGTGGCATTAGTTACGCCAATTTGTGCTGTTTTACCTAATGCTACTACAGTCATGTTATTAGCTCCATTAATTCCGCCAATGGCACAAGAAATAGGAGTTAATTTTGTCCCTTTATTAATTTTGATGGTGTTTGTTGCTAATAGTGCCGGATTATTAACATTAGTAGGAGATCCAGCCACATTTATTGTAGGTGATGCTGTAAATATTAGCTTCATAGATTATTTAGGGAAATTAAGTTTAGGAGGAGTAATTGCTGTTTTGACTGTTGTAGTAACACTACCAATTTTATTTAGAAAAATTTGGCATAAAAACTTAGATGATTTAGCAGAATTACCCCATCCCCAAATCAATCATCCACGAGTTTTAATAGTAGGGGGAGTGATAGTAGCTTTTGTGTTAACATTTTTTGTAATTGGTGAATCTTTACCAATACCGATTTCCCCTGCGGCAGTGGCTTTGTTAGGTGCTGCTTTAGCTTTATTACTGGCACACAAAAGCAGAATTGATTCAGTTCATAATATTTTGCGAGATGTAGATTGGAGTACCTTAATTTTTTTCATGAGCATTTTTGTCCTGATCGGAGGACTGGATAAAACAGGTGTGATTAAGAGTTTATCAGGTGTTTTAGGGCTGATTTTAGGTAAAAATATTTTGCTAGGTTCTGTACTTTTGTTATTTGTAGTAGGAATCTTATCAAGTGTTGTACCGAATATTCCTTTAGTTGTGGCAATGGTTCCTTTGTTGAAACAATATCTTGTGAATGTGGGATTAGCACCAGCAGAAGTTTTATCACCAGATTTTCAAGGACAGTTTCCCCCAGAAGTTTTACCACTGTTTTATGCCATGATGTTTGGCGCAACTTTGGGGGGAAATGGCACCTTGGTGGGAGCATCTTCTAATATTGTGGCTGCTGGTATTGCTGAACAACATGGAAAACGCATTTCTTTTAAGACTTTTCTACATTATGGTATTCCTGTTACCTTATTGCAGCTGATAACTTCAGCTTTGTATGTGCTGGTGCGTTTTTTACTTTAATTTTTTACTTTCAACATAAAATGCTCAAAAGATAGATCCCTAACTTCTTTGAGAAGTCAGGGATTTAGGTGTTACAAGATAGGGGAGATGGGGAGGAAAATTTTAGATTTTAGATTGGAGATGACAAAAACAATCCAAAATCCAAAATAAATAACTCCTGACTCCTGACTCCTGGATCTCCTTTCTGACGTTAATATCTCAAGATGTGTAAAATGTCACGAAGAACGCTATAACCAGCTAAATCCCAAAGTAGATAAGCTAAAAATCCAATCATTGCCAAGCGTCCATTCCACAATTCTGCTTGAGGATTCCAACCAAAAATAAAGGCATTACGATCTACACCATTATAAGCTTTAGCAACGGGTGGTATATCAGTAGATGAGCGAGTTTCCATTTTTTACCTCCAAATTTCAACAAGTTTCACAAGTTTCACAAGTTTCACAAGTTTCACAAGTTTCACAAGTTTCACAAGTTTCAAGTTTAATGTTTTGAATCTTTTGTTCACTTTTTTTATGCTTAACTTTAATGTAGCTTTTACACACACAGTTGTTTTATGCCTATAGGTACAAACTATAGGCATTTCTTAGGGACGATAATTTAAAAGCTATTTACCCAGATAAATCTACCCTGAGATGGTGAAAAAAAATTTTAATTTAAATCAATGTAAACCAGCTATCAAAAATTGAATTACTACAATCCAAGCAAAAAAATGTTCACCTAAAGAATAGCAGTATTGATATTAATAAATCAGCTAGAATTTATATAAATTTACAATAATAAAATCATCAACTTCTATCTAACGTTATATAAGGCTTTCCCACTTGAGATGGATGCTAAGATCCCCTAATTTCTTGGATTCTGAAGGTTGGACAAGTTGAATATTTACATCCAGCAGTGGTCATTAGTGAGGCAGTCAAACCCTTATGTTGCATAGCTTTGTAATTATAGCAGGAGTCAGGAGTCGTAGGGGCGAAGCATTCGGAAAATATCCTTTGGGAAATACCGATCATTAATCGCTCGAATGCTTCGCCCCTACTTCGCCCGTACAGGAGTCAGGAGTAAAACACTAACTTGGCAGTGCAAATTTAAATTAAACTTAAAATTAAACTTAGAGGTAGGAAATAGAAATGATGCAGGAACTATACAAACACTTATTGTGGATAGCACAAGTACCTGTAACTACTCCCAACGTCACACCAGCACAGGCTTCGATTCTCACATCTGGTCCGCGCTTTTTTGTGGCTTTAATTTCTGGAGTAATTCTCGCCTTTGCCTTTCAATTAGTGTTAACTAATCTCTCAATTGCTGCGGGTATTTCCTATTTAGGACATCCTTCAGAATCTCAGGAAATTGAAAGTTTTGGTGGCACAATTCGCAAAATTGGCACGAGGTTGGGAATTTGGACATTAGTTACAGTCACAATTGCTTTATTCATCGCTTGTTTCTTAGCTGTAAAATTGAGTTTATTAATTTTAGATCCGGGATTAGGAGCAATTTTAGGTTTAGTCATTTGGGGAGCGTATTTTCTATTACTAATGTGGGTAAGTTCAACTACAGTTGGTTCTTTAATAGGTTCAGTTGTGAATACGGCTACTGCCAGTTTTCAGGCGATTATGGGTACAGCTACAGCTGCATTAGGCGCTAGGTCTGTAAATCAGCAAGTGGTAGCTACTGCGGAAGCGGCTGCCTCGGCGGTGCGTCGGGAATTAGGAAGCGCCATTCCCCCCGCAAGTATTCGCCAAAACGTAGAATATTACATAGAAAAACTACGTCCCCCAGAACTTGATATATCGCAGATTCGGGATGAGTTTAAAAGCTTACTTAATGAACCACAATTTAAAGCGATCGCCACCAGTCCAGACTTGGGAAAAATCGACCGTCAACAGTTTGTTGATTTAGTTAACAGTCGCACCGATTTATCCCAACGAGAAGTTAACCGCATTGCTGACGCTTTACAAAATGTTTGGGAACAAGTAGTGAGTCAACAAAAACCTACGAAAGAAAGTTTAGGTGAGTTGGTAAACTATCTGAAATCCCTTCCTCCGGGACAAACCAAAACCGATGAACTTAACGCCAAACTTGACCAATTAATTGCTGAAATTCACTCTACCAAAGAAACAGAACAAAAACCAGGAATGATGCAACAAGCAATATCAGCACTGACTGGGGTAGTGTTAGGTAGGGCAGATTTGTCTGATTTGGATGTAGAAAAAATTTGGCGTTCCTTAAATACTGCTAGAGAAAAAGTCATAGAACAAGTTACAGAACAACCTTATAATCCCATTCGTGCAGATATTGACAACTACTTACTTAACTCTTATCCTTGGCAACTCAGTCAAGAAAGAATTGCCCAAGAATTTCGAGATGTGATTTATGATCCTGCGGCTGATCCTGGGGTAATACGTAGGGAATTAGAGCAAATTAACCGTCAAGATTTTATCAAGATTTTGCAAGCTAAGGGATTATTAGCTCAAGCACAAATTTACCAAATTGCTGATCAATTGGTAATGGTGCGGGATGAGGTTTTGGTAATAGTAACAGCGCAGGAAGAAAGAGAAATTGTCCAAGATTTGCAAAGACGAGTGGAAAGTTATTTACTGGTGACTCCGAAAGCAGATTTAACATCAGCAGGAATTGAGAATAATTTTAAACCGCTGTTGGCAGATCCAGAAGCAGATTATCAAACTTTATCCCGACGACTAGCACAAGTTGAACGGGAAGAAATGGCTGAGATTCTGTTAGCACGCAATGATATTCAAGAACGAGATTTAGATCCGATTTTAGATGAATTGGAAATGCAGCGCGATCGCGTGTTGGTAGAATCTTTAGGACTGGCACAACAGGCACAACATCAAGCGGAAACTCTCTGGTTAAATGTGGAATCATATCTGCGAAATACAGGCAAAGAACAATTAAACCCTGATGCTATTCGCGCTGATTTAAAACGACTTTTAGAAGACCCCCAAGCGGGAATTTTAGCCATTCGGACGCGGTTATCTCGCTTTGATAGAGATACTTTGGTGCAATTATTAAGTCAACGTCAAGATTTAACAGAAGCACAAGTTCATCAAATGATTGATGTAGTAGAAGAATCATGGCATAACATCCGCCACATACCGCAATTTGTGGGGGAAAAAGCACGGGAACAATATGATTCTGTCACCGCGACTATTGCAGATTATCTGCGAAATACCGGTAAGGAAGAATTGAATCCTGAAGGTATTCAACGAGATTTCACAAGGTTGTTTGAAAACCCTAGAGAGGGTGTTATGGTATTGCGTCGCCGGTTATCACGGATTGATAGAGATACTTTGGTGAAATTGTTAAGTCAACGTCAAGACTTGAGTGAGGAACAAGTTAATCAAATCATTGATAATGTACAAACATCCATTAGAAATATAGTCCGTGCGCCCCGTCGGTTAGCAACAAGAACACAACAAATAATCCAAAATTTTCAAACTTATTTACAGGAGTATTTACGACATACTGGTAAAGCAGAATTGCACCCGGAAGGAATTAAGAGAGATTTGCATTTATTGTTGCATGATCCCAGAGTGGGGATGGAAAGTTTCAGCGATCGCCTTTCCCATTTCGATAGAGAAACAATTATCGCTTTGTTGAAAATTCGGGAAGATATTACAGATGAAGAAGCAGCGAGAATTGCTGATAATATGATCTCAGTGCGTGACCAATTTGTAGAACAGGTGCGGGGTATTCAAAGAAGGATTCAAGATGCAATTGAAGGCATTTTTGCCAGGATTCGTAATTATCTTAATTCTCTAGAACGACCGGAATTGAATTATGAAGGAATACAGCATGATATCCGTCAATTGTTTGAAGATCCTCAAGCTGGGTTTGAAGCATTGCGCGATCGCTTGTCTCATTTCAATCGTGAAACTTTAGTAGCTATTTTCAGTTCCCGTGAAGATATTTCTGAGGCAGATGTTAACCGTATTATTGACAGAATAGAACACGCTCGGAATATGGTTTTACAACGAGCAGAACAGCTACAACATGAAGCACAACATCGGCTAGAACAGTTAAAACATCAAGCACAACGTCAAGCAGAAGAAACCCGCAAAGCTGCTGCTAATGCTGCTTGGTGGTTGTTTGCGACGGCAGTTGTTTCTGGTATTTCTGCGGCTTTAGGCGGATCAATTGCTGTTGTGCTGGTTTAGGTTTTTCAATAATGGACAATTACCTGTACCTGAAAATCCGAGGATTAAAAAAGCTAAATTTTCTGCTTTTTTTACTTGAAAGGGGAGGTTTGAAACCGTTCGGCAGTTCGACAGACTCACTGACCACTGACGCTCACGGCGGAAGCCTTGAATAAAACAATTATCAATTATCAACTATCAATTATCAATTGATAAGTTGTCTTTAGCCTCCCAACAGCGGGGTTTTTTTGATTAATAATTCAATAATGAAGGCGATCGCTAATTAACATTTACAGGATTTTCCTCATCTTCTGCCCAATTTATTGGATTGTTGACAATGTACTGACGAATATTTTTTAATTCTTCCTCATTACGAATAATATGTTCATGAAAATTACGTTGCCAAATCACATTTCCTTGAGCTTTATTGATGCGATTCACCCGCCTTGTAGAAACAGATTTATAATTTTGAATTATTGCTGCCAAAGATTGTGGTTTTGTGCCATTAATTTTCACCTGTTTAATTCCAGGGACTGTAGGGGCGAAGCATTGGCTCGATAAATTTTGTTGTTGTTGATAATTGAAATTTGCCAATGCTTCGCCCTTCCCATCAGAAAACGATTGTGAAAAATCTTGCTTTGCCAATGCTTCGCCCTTCCCATCAGAAAACGATTGTGAAAAATCTTGCTTTGCTTCACTGTTAACTATGATAATAATTCCATGTACATGATTGGGCATGATCAGAAATTCATCTAACTCTACACTTTGAAAATGCCGAGGAATAGATAACCAACAACCCCTTGCTACCTCACCATTTGTATTTAATTTCATTTCACCATCGACAATTTCACCAAATAAACAATTACGGTGATGGGTGCAAATAGTGACAAAATATGCTCCTATTTGAGAATAGTCATATCCTTTTAATCGGATGGAACGACGGTGGTGAATTTCGGGATTATAAGGCATAAATTAAATTCCTGTTAATAGCGTCATGGTTATGGGGAAGGGTGAAGCATTCGCTAATATAGGTTGTCTGTTTGTTGTCTATTTTTACCATGCGAATGCTTCACCCCTACAGGATTATATAATGTGGTGCGATCGCTCAATCAATACAATTTTCATTGTCCCATTTGTAGGGGCAAAGCATTGGCTCAAACATCTTTATTGATTTCGATAATGTAAAATTGCCAATGCTTTGCCCTCTTCTGTTAAACTGTCTGTTTGTTGTCTATTTTTACCATGGGAATGCTTCACCCATACAGGATTATATAATGTGGTGCGATCGCTCAATTAATACAATTTTCATCGTCCCATTTGTAGGGGCAAAGCATTGGCTCAAACATCTTTATTGATTTCGATAATGTAAAATTGCCAATGCTTTGCCCTCTTCTGTGAAACTGTCTGTTTGTTGTCTATTTTTACCATGGGAATGCTTCACCCCTACAGGATTATATAATGTGGTGCGATCGCTCAATCAATACAATTTTCATTGTCCTATTTGTAGGGGCAAAGCATTGGCTCAAACATCTTTATTGATTTCGATAATGTAAAATTGCCAATGCTTTGCCCTCTTCTGTTAAACTGTCTGTTTGTTGTCTATTTTTACCACGGGAATGATTCACCCATACAGGATTATATAATGTGGTGCGATCGCTCAATCAATACAATTTTCATTGTCCTATTTGTAGGGGCAAAGCATTGGCTCAAACATCTTTATTGATTTCGATAATGTAAAATTGCCAATGCTTTGCCCTCTTCTGTTAAACTGTCTGTTTATTGTCTATTTTTACCATGGGAATGATTCACCCATACAGGATTATATAATGTGGTGCGATCGCTCAATCAATACAATTTTCATTGTCCTATTTGTAGGGGCAAAGCATTGGCTCAAACATCTTTATTTATTTCGATAATGTAAAATTGCCAATGCTTTGCCCTCTTCTGTGAAACTGTCTGTTTGTTGTCTATTTTTACCATGGGAATGATTCACCCATACAGGATTATATAATGTGGTGCGATCGCTCAATCAATACAATTTTCATTGTCCTATTTGTAGGGGCAAAGCATTGGCTCAAACATCTTTATTTATTTCGATAATGTAAAATTGCCAATGCTTTGCCCTCTTCTGTGAAACTGTCTGTTTGTTGTCTATTTTTACCATGGGAATGATTCACCCATACAGGATTATATAATGTGGTGCGATCGCTCAATCAATACAATTTTCATTGTCCTATTTGTAGGGGCAAAGCATTGGCTCAAACATCTTTATTTATTTCGATAATGTAAAATTGCCAATGCTTTGCCCTCTTCTGTGAAACTGTCTGTTTGTTGTCTATTTTTACCATGGGAATGATTCACCCATACAGGATTATATAATGTGGTGCGATCGCTCAATTAATACAATTTTCATTGTCCTATTTGTAGGGGCAAAGCATTGGCTCAAACATCTTTATTTATTTCGATAATGTAAAATTGCCAATGCTTTGCCCTCTTCTGTTAAACTGTCTGTTTGTTGTCTATTTTTACCATGCGAATGCTTCACCCCTACAGGATTATATAATGTGGTGCGATCGCTCAATTAATACAATTTTCATCGTCCCATTTGTAGGGGCAAAGCATTGGCTCAAACATCTTTATTGATTTCAATAATGTAAAATTGCCAATGCTTTGCCCTCTTCTGTTAAACCCCATAGTGGAACAGGGTGAAGCATTCGCTAATATAGGTTATCTGTTTGTTGTCTATTTTTATCATGCGAATGCTTCACCCCTACAGGATTATATAATGTGGTGCGATCGCTCAATTAATACAATTTTCATGTTTAATCAATGTAATTATCATAAGCTTTTTTCAAAGCATCCTTGACTTGCTTTGCCACCCAATCAGGACTTAAAACCCTAGCATTAGCACCGTACTGGAGTATTCTTTGACGAAACCAAAATATACAGTCTTCTTGAGTTAAAATATCAACATATTCTGTAGTTTCCAGTGAGGAAATAACTGTTTCATGGGGTCTGCGGGGTCTATAACTCGCTAAATCTCCTGTCAGACGGTATTTAATATCTAAAGTAGGAAATTTACTATAAGTCCAGGGAGTCTGGGAAACTCCACCAACTCTGGTGATGCGGTCCACTCTCAAAGTAATGTTTTGTTCAGCATTGGGTCGGGTTTCTAAGTGATAACTCCGAAAGTCTGGAACTAAAGCAAACAAATAGAGTACACCGTTATGTAATCTCAGTTCTGACTTATCTAAATCCCAGAATGTTTCTTTACCTTGTTTGCTGCGATACCAAACTACAAAGCGGCGTTTTTGCTGAAACCGTTGCTGTAAATGACGTACAATTTCATTGATTTTATCTTCACTGTAGTCTGTGGGTGGATGAAAGTCTGTTATCAGATTAGGGGACTTGAGTTTTTTATTAAAGTTACCAATCTGGTAAATGTGTCCTGCTTCTGCGGAAAACCCCAGACTCGTCAATAACTCAGAGGCCATTGATAGTGCTTGTCTTTGTTCTTCAGATAAAATCACCGGAAACACTGATGTCACTAACTCATAAGGGCGGTTGGGTGCAGCTTTAATTTCAAAACCACAGTCTCGGAGTTTACCAATGGCACGAGTAATTTTCTGTGATAAATCACCAGCTTCAAAACCGCGATCGCTCAATTTTACCATTAATATATCTTTTTTTAATGGTTGTTCCGCTAGTAGTTTTAATATTTCTAATGCAAATATTAATTGATTAGATTTATCATTTATAGATGACATTTTAACTGGTATAATATATCTATGTTTGGGAATCTGCAAGCGATCGCCTAACCGTAGGATGAATTAGGATGAATTAGGATTAATTAGGATTAATTCTGTATTTTCAAGGTTTCTTCTGCTAGTAGCTTCAATGTTAATCTGAAACTAATACAAAAAGAATTAGGAGGGAATGATGGCACAAACTAATGTAAAAAATAATATTTATCCAACAGTTATGGTCAATATTCCTACTACAATAACATTGAAAATTTCCCATGAGCAGTTTTTAGATTTGGTGCTTGCTAACAGAGATTTACAATTAGAAAGAAATGCTACGGGAGAATTAATTATTATGCCTCCTACTGGAAGTTATACTGGAAAAAGAAACTTTGATATTGCTGGACAATTATGGTTTTGGAATCGTCAAACTAAATCAGGAGAAGCGTTTGATTCTTCCACTGGTTTTCATCTTCCTAATGGTAGCGATCGCTCTCCTGATGCAGCTTGGGTAAAACAAGAAAAATGGGATACTCTCAGTTTAGAACAAAAAGAAACTTTTGCACCTATTTGTCCTGATTTTGTTCTAGAACTACGTTCTAAAACTGATTCTTTAGAAAAATTGCAATCTAAAATGAGGGAATATATAGAAAATGGTGCTAGTTTAGGTTGGTTAATTGATCAAAAAAATCAACGAGTAGAAATTTATCGTCCAGGTAAAGATGTGGAAATTTTAGAACATCCTACGAGTTTGTCTGGGGAAGATATTTTACCTGGGTTTATTTTGGATTTAACTGAGGTTTGGAAATGAGAATATGAATACAAATATAAAACTATGTATCTCTTAGGGATTCAGCAAGGTTAAACCCTTAAAATATGGGTATAATCCTAAATCTTTTTATGGTGTTATTTGCTGATAATTGCTTATAGAACTCTATTTACGCTAATTCGAGTATAATAATATTGCTCAAATCTACCCAAAAATTTTGAGATATAGTCATTTTTTGATAACATCTCTGTTTCCAGAAGTAATAAATTAGTCACATCCAACAAATACTGAACTACAGTGAAAATTTCTTTACTGCCATTATACTCCAAATTGAATAGGGGTGTGGGGGCTTGTGCTTTGGGGTGTCTACAAACTTGCAAAGTCAAACAACAAGCACCCAACTTTGGAGAAGGTAACAATTGTCCTTTATCTTCCCACCAAGCAGAAACTTATCACGCCATTATTAACAGCGATGCAGAAATTATATTTAATACCTCTGCTACAGGTGATGGTAAATCCTTAGCTGCTTATTTAGCAAGTTTATTAAATAGTGATTTTCAGGTAATATCACTTTATCCCACCATTGAATTAGTTGCAGATCAAAAAAGACAGATTATCAATTATTATCAAAAATTCAATCTTGCAGAAATTGATGAGATAGAAAGTCTTTATGGTGCAAAGTTAGCAGAATTAGTAGAACAGGGAGAAAAAACTAATAAATTTAAAGAATTATTGAGAATAATCAAACATAAATCTGTGATTTTGACTAACCCTGATATTTTCCATTTAGCTACCCATTCTCGTTATCAAAATCCTGCTTATAGTCGCGCAGAATTAGCGATTACTTTAGGTAGAAATCCTGATTTATATATAGCAGATGAATTTCATATTTTTGGTTCACATCAAGAAGCTGCCATTCTCAATAGTTTATTACTAATTCGCCATAATCGTCCTAAAAAACGACCGCTGCGAGTTTTATTTACTTCCGCAACTCCCAAGGACAATTTTGTTAAACTCCTTAAAACTGCTGATTTTAAGGTAACATCAATTAAGGGAGAATATGAAAGTAAACCTACTGCTGGATATCGGCAAATTTGTCAACCTATTGATTTAGAATTTGTACAATTAGACAGAGAAAGCGACGCTTTCAACTGGTTAATTCAAGAACATGAACAAATTAGAAATATTCTCCACCAAGAAGGTAAAGGTAGAGGGGGAATTATTCTTAATTCTGTGGCTTTAGTGAGTAGAACTGTGAGAGAATTAAACAAACTAATGTCTCCTGATGTGAAAGTCCTAGAAATTAGTGGTAGAATTGATAAACAAGAGAGAGAAAAAATACATAATGATTTAGAAAACTCTGAGCAACCTGTGTTAATTGTGGGAACTTCTGCGGTTGATGTGGGTGTTGATTTTAGGATACATTTATTAATTTTTGAAGCGAGTGATTCTGCTACATTTATTCAGCGTTTGGGGCGTTTGGGTCGTCATTCTGGATTTAATCATTATCAGAGTTTTGTACTTTTATCTGGTCGTACTCCTTGGATAAAATCAAGATTAGAAGAGAAACTAACTAACTCAGAATATGATCGTGATCAGTTTCAAGAAATTATTACAGAAGTGTTTAACGCACCTACAGTTTTTACAGAATATCCTAAATATTGGGGTGCTTTACAAGCGCAAGGAATGTTATTTAGTATGGGTAGTAAAAAAGCAGGAGTTATTGAACAATTAAAAGATAAAATATCGGAAGATTTACGCTTAGTTTACGGTGAACAACTAGATAAAAAACGTGGACATTGGTTTGCTTTAGGTAAGGATGAAAAAGGAGTAGGAAAAGCAGTACAACAGGAGTTATTAAGGTTTAGAGGTGGTTCTGATTTACAAGCTGCGGTGTGGGATGAAGGACGTTTTTACACTTATGATTTATTGAGGTTATTAGCTTATGCAGAAGTAGAAATAATTGAGAGGGAGGAGTTTTTAAAAGCTGCGGTAAATGCTGATCATTCCCATACAGAATTTCCAGAGAAATATATTCAAGTTTATCTGAAAGTTCAAAAGTGGTCAGATCAAAGATATAATATTGAGTTAGAATGCGATCGCTCTAGTGATGAAATTCAACAATGTATCCTTACTTTTGTGGATAAATTAAGTATTGTTGGACATCCACAAACAGAAGTTAATCGTTGTTTAAAAAGACAGAAATTATTAGGTTTTTTAGTTCCGGTTAACCGTACTCCTAATAATAGTCATTGGCAAATTAGTCAGACTTTGTATTTAAGTCCTACCTTTGGACTTTATAGACTTAAAGATAGTGATGGACAATTTTATGGTTGTGCTTTTCATCAAGATGCTTTGTTATTAGAAGCTGTAAAATGGAAAATTAGACGATGTGAAAGAAGTAAATCTTACATTTTTTAACAACCACAAATAAAAACCACAAATAAAAAACACAAATAAAAACCACAAATAAAGTGATTTTACAACTATGCCTACATTATTACAAGCCTTACTGATTGAAACTTTACCAGCAGACACAGATCCGATTTTAACTTTATTTGTTAACACTATTTTGCCGGCAATGGAAAGGGAATTTGCCCTTATTCCTGCTATGGGAGGTTCAGAAATAGTACATTATCATAATTTGGTGAAATTGGGTGATCAACACGCCCAGGAAAACGCTCAACGTTGGGCAAATAAACCTGATCAAAGTTTATTAGTTCATGTTTTAAATGGGTTATTAATTGCGTGGAATTTGAGTCTGCATTTATCACCACGTCAGCAATTAAAAGATGAGGAAAAGAGATTATTATGTTTAGGAATTGCCTTACATGACTATAATAAATATGTGAAAGCACAAGGGGAAGAACAAGCACCACCAAAAGCCCATGAAATTGAGGAAATTATTAATTTATGTAGGGAATTGGGGACAAAATTAAACTTTACAGAATTTTGGACAGAGTGGCCAGATTATTTGTTAGAAATAGCATTTTTAGCACAAAATACCCAGTTTAATGTAGATAGTAGTTCTATTATTTCTCTGTGGGAAAATGAGCAGCGACAATTCACTATTAAGGATAAAAGATTAACTGATATTTTACGGCATTTATTAGCCTTTGGAGATATTGCAGTACATATATCTGATCCTGCGGAAATTATCACAACTACAAAAGGTGATAGATTACGAGATCACTTATATTGGTTAAATATTTCCAAGAAATTAGTTTACCATCGTTTACGAGATTGTCGGGGATTAATTACCAATCAAATTCATAATGCAGTAGTTAATTTTGCCCATGAATTAGGATGGGAAGAAATGCTCTGTTTTGCTCAGGGTGTAGTTTATTTAGCTCCTAATGATGTCACAAAACCACAATTTACAGATGTACAAACTGCTGTTTGGGATAATTTAATTAATGGTAATGAAGAAAGAAATCAAAAAGGACTAGCAGAGTATTTTCAAAGTGGTGATGTGGGTTATGTTCGTGATGGTAAAGGTTTAAAAATTGCTCCCCAAACCTCAGAATTATTCACACCTCAAGATTTAATTTGCCAACTTCCTGAAGTTGTACAGGTGAAAGTTGCTAATACTAAATCACCTGCAACACCAAAAAGGTTAGAAAAGTTAGATTTAAACCCAACAGAAATACAGTTTTTAAATACTGGTGCTGATATTCGCGCTGATAGGTTAGCGGAGTTTATCATATTAGCTCAAAAAGAATTTTTTGCTAATTCTTCAGATTATATCAATTGGATACTTAATACTTTAGAATTAGCTGCGGAAATATCCCCAGAAGCTACACAAAAACAGTCAGGAGGAGTTAATTATGGTTGGTATCAAGTGGCGGCTAATTATATTGCTAAAAATCCCACTTTAGACGAAAATCAAGTTAGAAAATATTTGCAAGATTTGGCGAATAAATTAGCAAATTGGGCTGAAGAAAATAAATTGTTGGCAGAAAATAGCAGTCCTACATATCAAGCATTTATTGATTATTTGTCTGAATATTTGGAAATATTTACCACTGGAGATAAAAATAGTGATTTTACTCAAGAATTAACAGCTTATACCCAAGCTAAAATCACTAATAAACCACTGTGTTCTTTCAGTAGTGGAGAAGCATTAGCTGAGGAACAGTTAGATACTGTAGTTTTGTTTAAACCTCAACAATATAGTAATAAAAACGCCTTGGGAGGAGGGAGAATTAAACGAGGAATATCAAAAATTTGGTCTTTAGAAATGTTATTGCGTCAAGCATTTTTAGGCGCACCCGCAGGAAAGTTAGAGGAACAACAACCAGTATTTCTTTATATTTTTCCAGCTTATGTTTATTCTCCCCAAGTAGCTAAAGCTGTGAGGTTATTAGTGAAGGAATTTAAAAGAGTTAATTTGTGGGAGGTGCGTAAACATTGGTTAGATGCAGAAATGCAATATCAAGGATTACAAAATTTACCTTGGAGAGAAAATGATGATGTAGAAGAGGGAAGATTTGCCAAATCTAAAAATTATTCAGTTACAGACTTACCTTTTATGGCGATGACTTATACCACAACTAGAGGTAAAACAGTTACAGATGCGTGGGTAGAACCGATTTTTTTAGCATTATCTTTACCGCTTTTATTAGGTGTAAAAGTTGTGGCTACTGCTAGTCCCGATCCGCTTTATGCAAGTGATCAAGAGTTTTTACAATCAGCAGTTGTAGATGGTGCGGCGGGTTTTTGGCAGTTACTCAATACATCATCAAATGTCAGAATCCAGGAGTTATCACCTGCTTTAAATAGGTTATTAATTACCTACAGTTTACATTTAGATAATAGGAGTAAAAAACCCGATGCTAGATGGCAAGCATTAACCGGAACTGTGAGAGATTTAGTCACAGATGTTTTAAATATCTTTGCTATTTCTGATCAAGGATTTCGTAATAGTAAAAAAGAACCAGGAAACAATGATGTTAAAAGAATTTGGAATTATGCCCAAACCTGGGTAAAAGGAGACAAACAAATGCAAGAAAAACTGAAATTAATTGAGCGTATTGTTCAAGAATATCGTCAATTTTATCAAGTGAATGTTGGTGAATCTAGTCACTCAATTCTGTTGCCAATTTCTAAAGCTCTAGAGGTAATTTTGACTGTTCCTAATCACCTGGAAACCGATGATATCATCTTACAAGGTGCCGGTCAATTATACGATGCTTTGGAAAGACAGGAAGCATTTAAACGCCCATTGTTGATGAATAAAACTGTGGAGTATTCTGAACGTAAAAATCAAGAATTAATGGCAATTCGTCAGTTTATGACTACCTGTGTTAATGATTTATTTCTGGGACTTTATAAAGGCGATCGCGCACTACTCCAAGAAAACCGCAATCGCATCAAATCCGGTGCTGAATTTGCCTATCGTTGGTTATCTTTGCCATCAAAAAACACTGAACAAAACACTTAAAAATCTGAATCATAAGGAATTAAAAACATGAACTTAAAAACCCTGAAACCTGAATTTCATACTGCTTTCCCCCGGTTAGCATCTGGTAAATATGTCCACTTTTTAATGTTACGTCACAGTCAGTCTTTTCCCGTGTTTCAAACTGATAGTGTTCTCAATACTGCACGTACTCAAGCAGGGTTAAAAACCCCCGATTCTATCAGTCGGTTAGTAATGTTTAAACGTAAACAAATCACCCCAGAAAGATTAGCAGGAAGGGAGTTATTACGTTCTTTAAATTTAACCAGTGCTGACTCCACAGATAGAGAAAAATTCTGTGAATATAATGGTGAGGGTTCTTGTAAAAAATGTCCTGATTGTATTATTTATGGTTTTGCCATTGGTGATAGTGGTTCAGAGCGTTCTAAGGTTTATTCTGATTCTGCATTTTCACTTAGTTCTTATGAACAATCTCACCGGAGTTTTACCTTTAATGCACCATTTGAAGGTGGAACAATGAGCGAAAAAGGAGTGATGAGAAGTGCAATTAATGAATTAGATCATGTTCTCCCAGAAGTCACATTTCCCACTGTAGAAACTCTCAGAGATCCAACATTTGAAGGCTTTTTATATGTCTTAGGAAATCTCCTCAGAACCCGGCGTTATGGCGCACAGGAATCACGTACAGGCACAATGACTAATCATATTATTGGTATTGTCCTTTGTGATGGGGAAATTTTTAGTAATCTTCACCTCACCCAAGCATTATATGATGCTCTCAAACCAGATATTAATGCCCCAATTGCAGATATCATTACCAAAGCAACAGAGGTGACTACTAATTTATTGAATCAAGAACCAGTGCGTAAAAATCAGGTAATTATGGGTTCTCAATTAACGGATTTATTAACTGAGGTTTCCGCTATTTATCAAGATGAAACTTTGTTACAAAGTACCATAACAACACTATATCAGCAAACAAAAACCTATGCTGAAACCTATGGTGCTGCTGCTAAAAAGAGTAAAAAATAGTCCACTGTAAAAACATCACTGGGGGTCTTTCCTCCAGTATTATCTATCTTCAAATTTAGGAATGATATGATTATTTACCAATGTGATTTAACCCTACATGATAATGTATTCTTTGCCAGTCGTGAAATGGGTATTCTCTATGAAACTGAGAAATATCTACATAATTGGGCTTTGAGTTTTGCGTTTTTTGAAACTGCTTATATTCCTAGACCTTATAGACTTCAAGGTGAAGCAGCCCAAAAACCTACTTATTTAGAAGTTAATCAAGAACAAAGTCTTTTACATCTAAATAAAGCAGGAATTTATGTTTTTCCAGCTTTACCTATTACTTGGTCATATCAAGTCAATACCTTCAAGGCTGCCCAAGTTCCTTATTATGGAAAATCAGCACAATTCGGTGGTGAAGGTGCAAGAAAAAATTACCCTGTTAACTATGGTCGTGCTAAAGAATTAGCTATAGGTAGTCATTTCCAAACCTATATCTTGGCTAATAAAAATATCATCATTCCCCATTGGATTCGATTAGGTAAATGGTCAGCAAAAATTAAGGTTGATACCAAAATAATAACAGATGTTAAACAAAAATCTGGAGAATATATAACCAGACATCCTTTAAATCCCCTAGACCTATCTACAACAACTAGATTATCACTTTACAATCGTATTGTTATGCCTCCTTCGAGTTTAGTTAGTCAAGCTCAATTATCAGGAGAATATTATGAACTTTCTGATCAAACTTGTTTGCCTTTAGGAGTTGCTTATGGGGCTAATATCAAATGAATTTACACAGTTTAGTTATTGAATTAGGTGCTGCTAGTGAAAAGCCTATTCCAGCTACATTAAATAGGGCGATTCATTCTCAATTTATGGCATGGTTAAGTTTAGGAAATCCACACATAGCTAAATCAGTTCATGATAGTCAGGAATCTCCTTTTAGTTTATCAGGATTAATTGGTTATCGTCGTCTACATGGTACAAGATTAGGTGATAATTTTATCATTCGTATTTCTCTGTTAGATGATAATTTAATTGATCCACTTCTACAGGGTATAGAACTCTCTCAAAATCAGTCTCTTTATCTTGGTAATTTTCCTTTTGTAATTCGTGGTATTTCTACTTTTCCTGGTTCTCATTCTTTAGTGAATGTTTCTGATTATTGTATTTTAGCAAATACCAATGATTTCAATTCTGAAATTGTGCTAAATTTTGTATCACCCACGAGTTTCAAGCAACATCAAAATATCCAACCTTTCCCTTTAACGGAGTTAGTATTTAATAGTTTGTTACGTCGTTGGAATCATTTTGCACCTTCAGATTTACACTTTCCTGAAATTAAATGGCAAGGTTTGGTTTCTGCTTTTAACCTCAAAACCCATGCTTTAAAAATGGAAGCGGGTGCAGAAATTGGTGCTATAGGCTGGGTGAAATATCGTTTTTTAGATTCTGAACAAGCGAGAATTGCTACTATTTTATCTCACTTTGCTGTCTTTTCTGGTGTGGGGAGAAAAACAACTATGGGCATGGGACAGGTGGTAACAATTGATAATTGACAATTGACAATTGACAATTGATAATTGATAATTAATTTTTTTTTCAAGCGGAGGTTTTAAAACTTAAATAAAGCAATTGTCAATAACAAAATACAGAGGCACAGAGGTCACGTAACTTGGAAATTTCAGAGATATTTGATGTAAGTATTAAACAATTACCAATTACCAATTACCAATTACCAATTACCAATTACCAATTACCAATTACCTAATACAATGAATGAAGATTATTTACCCCTAGCTTATCTCAATGCTTGGGAATATTGCCCCCGGCGTTTTTACTTGGAATATGTGTTAGGTGAAATGGAAGACAACGAACACATTATTTTAGGTCGTCATATCCACCGCAATATTAATGAAGATGGGACTTTTCAAGATGGTGAAACTTTAATTCATCAACAACAATGGGTATGGTCTGAACGTCTCAAGGTTTCCGGTGTTATTGATGCGGTGGAAGAATGTGATGGTCAACTTGTGCCGGTGGAATACAAAAAAGGTAAGATGGCACAACATCTAAATGACCATTTTCAATTATGTGCTGCGGCTTTATGTTTGGAAGAACGGACTGGTAGAAAGATTACCTATGGTGAAATATTTTATCATGCCAATCGTCGTAGACAAACTGTGGTTTTTACTCCCCAATTACGACAAATGACTGAACAGGCTATAGCATTAGCTCAAGTTGCTAGTCAAAACCAAATGCCAGCACCTATTGATCATACCAAAAAATGTCAATCCTGTAGTTTACAACGGATTTGTTTACCTTTTGAAGTCAAACAATTAAAATCTCAGGAGTTCTAAAATTATGACTACTCTGTATGTAATTCAACCTGATGCTATTCTTAGCAAAGATTATGAGGCTTTTGTAGTAACTTTAAAACAAGAAGATGGTACTTGGAAAAAACATAAAGTCGCTGCTCAAACTGTGAATGAAATTGTCTTAATGGGTAATCCTCAAGTAACTGGTGATGCCTTTACCTATGCTTTAGAATTAGGAATGCCCATACATTATCTTTCCTGTTTTGGTAAATACTTGGGTTCAGCTTTACCTAAATCTTCTCGTAATGGTCAACTGCGATTAGCACAATATCAAGTTTATTCCGATCCTGTGAAAAGATTGGAATTAGTGAAAACCATTGTCACTGCAAAAATTCATAATCAATATCATGTATTGTACCGACATAATGAAAAAGATAATCCCCTCAAAGAACGCAAAAGTTTAGTTAAAAATCAACAAACTTTAGACCAAGTTCGGGGTGTGGAAGGTTTAGCAGCTAGGGAATATTTCGCCTGTTGGCAGAATATGGTAGGTAAACAATGGACATTTAATGGTAGAAATCGTCGTCCACCAACTGATCCGGTAAATTCATTGTTGAGTTTTGCTTATGCTTTATTACAAAGTCAAGTAATGGCAGCAGTAAATGTGGCAGGTTTAGATCCTTATATCGGTTATTTACATGAAGTCCATCATGGACAACCAGCGATGGTGTTGGATTTAATGGAGGAATTTAGAGCATTGATAGCTGATAATTTGGTGTTGTCTATTTTAAACAAGCAAGAAATTAAACCTAATGATTTTAATGAAAGTTTAGGTGCTTATCGTTTAAAGGATAATGCTAAAAAAACATTCCTGCAAGCCTTTGATAAAAAGATGAATGATGAATTTAAACATCCGGTGTTTGATTATCGTTGTACCTACAGACGAGGAATAGAATTACAAGCACGGTTATTGAGTCGTCATTTACAAGAAGGTGTACCCTACAAACCATTATCATTAAGATGACAACACATTTTTATCTCATAATTTACGACTTACCAGATAGCAAAGCTGCTAACAAACGCAGGACAAGATTACATAAAATGTTGGGTGGTTACGGAAAATGGACTCAATATAGTGTGTTTGAATGTTTTTTGACTGCGGTGCAGTTTGCGACACTGCAAACCAAGATAGAACGATTGATTAAATCTGAAGAGGATTCGATTAGAATTTATGTACTAGATGCTGGGAGTGTGAAAAAAACTATCACTTATGGTTCGGAAACCCCTAGACAAGAGCAAGCGATAATCATATAATTGATATATCAGCTTGAATTTTTGGCAGACCTAGAGCGGGGGCAAAAACCCTGGGGGGTCCGCCAAATCGCCAGAACCTTGATAATTGAATAGTTCCAGCGTTTCATCAGTTTCAGTTGGCGGTTAACCCGAAGCCTGAAATGAGGTTTTTTCAGAGGTCCGCCAAATTCCCCCCTACAGTCTGCTCCCAGACTATGTTTCAGAGGGCGGGGTTTCTAATTACCTAATCCCCGCAAGGGGACTGAAACAGCAACTGGACATTATCAATGCCGGATACGCAATGGTTTCTAATTACCTAATCCCCGCAAGGGGACTGAAACTAACCCAAACTGCAACTCATCAACATGAATACCATGGTTTCTAATTACCTAATCCCCGCAAGGGGACTGAAACAATACTAGGAGTTTAGCTAGGAATATTTCATGTCAAGTTTCTAATTACCTAATCCCCGCAAGGGGACTGAAACATTTTAGAAATTCAAGAGATTCAGAAAACAAAACTGGTTTCTAATTACCTAATCCCCGCAAGGGGACTGAAACTTCCAATATTGGATATCGGTCATAGTTTTATGGGCATCTTGGTTTCTAATTACCTAATCCCCGCAAGGGGACTGAAACGTTAATGAAGCTGCTTAACAATGCAATTCCCCGTAGGTTTCTAATTACCTAATCCCCGCAAGGGGACTGAAACTCCACTACCTTCACCACTGCCAAATTTATAGCCGTGCTGTTTCTAATTACCTAATCCCCGCAAGGGGACTGAAACTACACCGCCACTGCTACCATTTAGTCGCAGAGATGCGTTTCTAATTACCTAATCCCCGCAAGGGGACTGAAACATATATGGCTGTTCATCAATCGACATAGAAATCTTTGTTTCTAATTACCTAATCCCCGCAAGGGGACTGAAACTTGGCTATCCGTTTTTCCATTTAACCAATCCTCAAAGGTTTCTAATTACCTAATCCCCGCAAGGGGACTGAAACCTTTGTTAGTAGGTTATATTGAGTCAGTTGTCAATACAGGGTTTCTAATTACCTAATCCCCGCAAGGGGACTGAAACACACCAAAATCATCTACCACAAGATTAACAAGCTCGTTTCTAATTACCTAATCCCCGCAAGGGGACTGAAACGTCAATCAGGCTGCCTCCCCTTTTAATAAAAAACCCAAGTTTCTAATTACCTAATCCCCGCAAGGGGACTGAAACTTTTGGCGATGGTTCAAAAACAAAGACAATGGAGTGTTTCTAATTACCTAATCCCCGCAAGGGGACTGAAACCTAGAACTCTTTTAGCTAACGCTACATCTTTATCTTTAGGTTTCTAATTACCTAATCCCCGCAAGGGGACTGAAACACCAAAGAAGAATTTCACGCAGATAGAACTCTTTTTGTTTCTAATTACCTAATCCCCGCAAGGGGACTGAAACGAAACGTAAACAGTATTAAAGCAGGGATAGCTTACAGAGGTTTCTAATTACCTAATCCCCGCAAGGGGACTGAAACAATAATTAGTTTGTCAGCCACCCACCCATAAAAAGGTTTCTAATTACCTAATCCCCGCAAGGGGACTGAAACAAAAATTCTGGTAAAAAAGGCACATTTGTTAGGTTTCTAATTACCTAATCCCCGCAAGGGGACTGAAACGTTAATCAGGAATTGATTTAAATGACTTAAAACCTAAGTTTCTAATTACCTAATCCCCGCAAGGGGACTGAAACCAAGCTTCTTTGTCAATAGTTCTGTGTGGAGGCGTAGTAGTTTCTAATTACCTAATCCCCGCAAGGGGACTGAAACAAATGAGAGGATACTGAATAGCCACAAAAAGGGAAAGTTTCTAATTACCTAATCCCCGCAAGGGGACTGAAACTTCCATCTGTATGGGTATACGGTAGTTCATCTCAGTTTCTAATTACCTAATCCCCGCAAGGGGACTGAAACATAATCCTGTTGCACCTGATACGATCAATCCCCAACCTAGTTTCTAATTACCTAATCCCCGCAAGGGGACTGAAACACTGGGAAACATTACTACACTTTTCAGAAATATTATGTTTCTAATTACCTAATCCCCGCAAGGGGACTGAAACAGTGTTTGTAAACATTGGTATTTCATGTTTACCAAAGTTTCTAATTACCTAATCCCCGCAAGGGGACTGAAACATCAGTTCCCATTGTTTAGTAACTAATTGTAATTTATGTTTCTAATTACCTAATCCCCGCAAGGGGACTGAAACATTTATCATAATTTAAAGACGCAAAAGAACCCTGTAGTTTCTAATTACCTAATCCCCGCAAGGGGACTGAAACTGAGTTACAGCAGGGTTACCGTGGTTAGTCAAGACTGTTTCTAATTACCTAATCCCCGCAAGGGGACTGAAACGTTTTTTAGGTCGTCGTCCAACCCTGAATTAATAAGTTTCTAATTACCTAATCCCCGCAAGGGGACTGAAACACTTACTCCGATAGGGTAGTTGAAAAAAAACTCTTGTTTCTAATTACCTAATCCCCGCAAGGGGACTGAAACAGAATTATAGATTTTTATATTAGTATTTGTGATTTGTGTTTCTAATTACCTAATCCCCGCAAGGGGACTGAAACAAATTGGACAAGCTCGCTTCATTCCGCATTAATTCTGAAAGGTTTCTAATTACCTAATCCCCGCAAGGGGACTGAAACAAGCCAAGCATCTCGGAGAGGGTGCGCCCTTCAAAAGTTTCTAATTACCTAATCCCCGCAAGGGGACTGAAACAGTACCTGTAAACATTGGTAATTTCATGTTTACTAAATCCCTGTTTCTAATTACCTAATCCCCGCAAGGGGACTGAAACATAGAAAACCGTCTTGAGTCCGACTTATTTAGCACGCCAAAGTTTCTAATTACCTAATCCCCGCAAGGGGACTGAAACAAACACCGTTACCTAGAATCGTTGTTAGGTATGGGTTTCTAATTACCTAATCCCCGCAAGGGGACTGAAACAATTATCAAGAGGATAACAGTGATCCTTATTTGTTTGTTTCTAATTACCTAATCCCCGCAAGGGGACTGAAACAAATTCTTCATGGATAGCCTTAATATTCTTTAAATAGTTTCTAATTACCTAATCCCCGCAAGGGGACTGAAACATATAAAACACAGGAGGCGATCGCACGGAAAAAATAGCTACAACTTGGGCAACAATATTAGCAAGAAGCGAAATGAGAGAATCATTACAAATCATAGCTCAAGATTTAGAAATACCATACACCACAGTTAAAACTTATGTTAAATTAGCACCACGGGCGCTGAAAGATAACCAGAGCAATATTTAAACATGATTATGTATTTGGTGAAATTAGCGATCGCTTTTTCCAATATGTGAATTATATTAAATTAGCGATCGCCAAAAAAGATTAAATATTAAATATTAAATATTAAATATTAAATATTAAATATTAAATTTAATCTTGTTTATTTTGAGGAGTAAATTAATAGTGAAAGCAAAAATCAGAGATACAGAAATCTATTTTGATATTGACGGTTGTGGGTTAGCAGTTGAAGAACAGGGAATACGTAAAAAACCAGTTGCTTTCATCATTCATGGCGGACCTGGAGTAGACCACACGAGTTATAAACCTTGTTTTTCTCCCCTCAGTCATCACCTACAAATGGTCTATTTTGATCATCGGGGTCAGGGAAGGTCAGCACGTGGATCAAAAGAAACCTATACCCTAGAAAATAATGTTGAGGATATGGAAGCATTACGCCAATATTTGGGGTTAGAAAAAATCATTTTAATTGGTTCTTCCTATGGGGGTATGGTTGCCCTTTCCTATGCTATCAAATATCCGCAAAATGTTTCTCATTTAATAGTAATTGCCACAACTGCCAGTTCTCGTTTTTTACAACGCGCTCAAGAAATTTTAGCACAAAGAGGAAACCCAGAACAAAAAGCGATCGCCTCTAAACTTTGGGCAGGTGATTTTGAAAACGAAGAACAGCTACGGGAATTTTTTAAAATCATGAATCCAATGTATTGCCAAAGCAATAACCGCAAAACAAATTCCCCAGACTCAAAGCAAACTATCCTCTCAGTTGATGCTATTAATATTGCCTTTAGTGGCTTTTTAAGAAACTATAATATCCTCAACGAATTATATAAAATTACCTCACCAACACTGATAATTGCCGGACGACATGACTGGATCTGTCCCCCAGAATTTTCGGAAGAAATTGCCGAAGCTATTCCTAACGCCCATTTAAAAATATTTGAAAATAGCGGTCATTTAATTCGTGTTGATGAACCGCAATTACTCTTAGATGAAATTATTAATTTTCTCACTAAGCTGTTACACAGCTAAATTGTATAATCCTAATATTCTGAACTCTTGCAGAACAGGCAAGATGCCTGTTCCACTTATACAAATTAAATTCACAACAGCTTATCCTAAAATGCTTAAATATTGTGGGGTGGGTATCTTGCCCGCCAACCCCCAATCACCAATCACCAATCACCTTTTTATCATTTTGATAAAAGCCGCACCTGTAACTAATCCGGCAAACTGTCCCCAATAACCAGGATTAGTAAAACCATCGGCAATATTTAAACTACCAATTCCATAAAATGACTGTTGAATAAACCACCAAAATAAATACCAAAAAGCAGGAATTTCCACAGGAATAAAGATAATAATTAAAGGTAAAATCGAATCTATTTTCACCTTCGGAAACTTGATAACATAAGCACCTAAAATAGCAGCGATCGCCCCATTTGCACCAATCACAGGTACACTTAACTTAGGAAGCATAAAAATTTGCATCATCCCCCCAAACACACCAGCAGCTAAATACAGCAATAAATATCTTTGATGTCCTAAATTTCTTTCTACAGTCTTACCAAAAACCCACAGAAATAAAATATTACCCAAAATTTGACTAAAACTACCATGCACAAACAACGAAAGTGGTAAGGCAATTAACCGCCAAATTACAACTATCCAAGCCGCCGAATTATAAAAAATAGCATTAGTTAAAGCAGTGTTAGTTTGTTCAGGAACAATCCCCCAATTGCTGACAAAGTTACCTAATTTCCCACTTACATCTAGTTGTAATTCCCAACAAAATATCCCCAAATTAATGCCAATCAACCAATAAGTAATAATTGGTTTTTTCCAACTATAAAAGTTATCACTAATAGGAATCATGATCAATGGTAATGGGTAATTGGTAATGGGTAATGGGTAATAGGTAATTGGTAATAGGTAATTGGTAATAGGTAATAGGTAATTGGTAAAAATAAAATTGATTACCCAGTCACCAGTCCCCAGTCCCCAGTCACCAGTCCCCAGTCCCCAGTCACCAGTCACCAGTCCCCAGTCACCAGTCCCCAGTCACCAGTCCCCAGTCACCAGTCACCAGTCCCCAGTCACCAGTCACCAGTCACCAGTCACCAGTCACC
>NZ_JACJUZ010000128.1:0-6308 GCF_014299995.1 Sphaerospermopsis sp. LEGE 00249
ACAATTATCAATTATCAATTATCCATTATCAATTATCAATCACATCCCGTACATCCTCAAATCCTGGTTATCCTGATTCAGACAATTATCAATTATCAATTATCCATTATCAATTATCAATCACATCCCGTACATCCTCAAATCCTGGTTATCCTGATTCAAACAATTATCAATTATCAATTATCCATTATCAATTATCAATCACATCCCGTACATCCTAAAATCCTGGTTATCAATTTAGTTTTGGTGCAATTCCATCAACTAAATTTTGTCAAGGAGTTTATGAAATCGCTGAATATTTCCGTGCGGGAATTGTTGTCATTCATCAATTACCAGAAACTCCCGAAACTATCTGGTTAAGAATTTTAGGAAGGGAAAAAGTACAATCAAAAGCAATTGATGAGTTACTATCTTTAGATACTGACGAACAATTCAAACGAAAAACGCTAGAATTATTCTATGTGTTGATGGACAGAATCGCAATTAGAAACCCTAAAACAATCACAGAGGTAAATATGAGACGGTTAGTTAACTACTATCAGCAAGATCGTGATTTAGCGGTTCAAGAAGGTAAAACCCTGGGTAAGAATGAAGAAGGAAGTTTATTAGTTATCAAACTATTAATCAAAAGATTCAAAAATATTAACCCCGAAGTTACCCAAAAAATTCAACAATTATCACTAGAAAAAATTGAAGAATTAGCAGAAGCATTACTTGATTTTAACCAATATCAAGACCTAGAAAATTGGTTACAACAAAATCAGTAATTTGGTGACTGGTGACTGGTGACTGGTGATTGGGATATAATTATTTTATTCTGTAGGTTGGGTTGACGCAAGGAAACCCAACATTTTAATTTCATGACTGGTTGAACATAGATTGTAGCAGGTGAGAACTAGCACGAAAATTAGTTTTTTGTAATGCGGTAATTGTTGTTTTCAAATCAATTAAATTCTGATTAGCTGCTAAATTTAAAATACCCAATAATCCGGTAATTTTTAAACCTCTAGATTGGGCAATTTGACGAGCGGCTTTTTCATCTATAATAATTAAATTAGCTTGGATTCTTTCGGCTAATAATATTGCTTCTTTTTCTCCCTGATGTAAGTTTACTAACATATTATCATCAGGAATGTTAACAGCAGCGACTTCCAACCATTCAGGAATATTTGTGATCCATTTTTGTACCTTTTCCGGTGTTCCTGTTGCTTGTAGTTCTTGGTAAACAGCTTTGGGAATCATGACTTTACCAAATAATTGTGGTAATAAATCAATTTGTTCAATGATGATTAAATAACAAATTGGTGAAGTATCTGCAACTACAATCATGATGATAAAACCTGATTTAATGTTTCCATATCTGCTGCTAAGTCTGCTTCTGTATAATCTAAATCAACATGAGCATTTTTTAAGAATGTTTCTGTTTCCCATCGGCTAGAAAAATGTAGTAATTCTTGAATTTGTGCAGTTGTGATCATGCCATTTTTATAAGATTCAATAGCTAATACTTCTAATATTTTTTGTGGTAAGTTATGCCAATTTTGTTGTAATTTTTGTCCAATTTCTTCAGGTATTTCAATGGTAATTTGCATATTTTTAACTCTTGTTAGTTAGTGATTGGTGATTGGGGTATTATTATTTTATCCTGTAGGTTGGGTTGACGTAAGGAAACCCAACATTTTAATTTGGTGACTGGGGACTGGGATATAATTTAACGCAGATGAACGCAGATAAACACAGATAACCATTTATTTCTGCTAAAAACAGTGAGTTTTGCCAACACTCAAGCCCGAATCACAGTAATTCTATATTGATTTTCTGTCACCACCACCTCAGTTGATAATCTCTCCTCCATAGGTAAAGCATTTTTCTGCCTATCAAAGATAAATAACCAACCAAAATCTAAACCCAAACGCCCTAAATAAGATTCTAATTGTTCAATTCCATCACCTTGAGGATCGCGTTTTTTATCCCGCCACACTTTCAATTCAATTCCTAAAATTACATCTTTATAACGCAAACATAAATCCATTCTGTCACTACCAATTGCATATTCCCTTTCTAAAACTCCTCCACCATTAACTACACGATGTAAAAAAGCCATTAATACTATATGGGGGGCAATTTCATGGTAAGCAGCACTACTTAATAAAGGTTCTCCATGTTGTCGCCAAAACTTGAGAAATGCAGTCAATAAACTATCTATATTTAATTCACCTGTTGTAGTCAACCAACTAGGACTAATTAAAGGTAAACTATCCTGAGTTCCTTGGACTAAAACACGGGGAATTACTTCCCGATATATGGGATTAGAAATAACTAATCCTCCCCTGGGATCACGTCTTAATAATCCTAAATCTATTAAATATTGGCGATCATCTGCTAAAGTGTCAGGTAATGTTTGCCCTGCTAAAATGGGTTCAATAATATTTTTAACTCGTTTTTCTCTTAATCGTTCAGCTAAACTATCTAAATGAGTATCTTGACGATTAATTAATATTTCCTTGGCTGTTAAAATATGTTCTTTTGTAATAGTAATATTTCTATCTTTTACCATTTTTTCTACAATTTCTTTAGCTAAAGCATTCACTAACCAAGGTTGTCCTTGGGTTAAATCATAAGCTGTTTCTATTGCTTCTGGTGTGAAAATTTGTCCTGTTGCTGCTGTATGTTGTTGATATAATTCTCCTACTTCTGCAAGATTAAAATTTCTCATAGTCAGAGAAGCAACTGTTATATTAAAAGGACTAGAAGTATTTAATCTGTCACTACCTCCCGATGCTACTTTATAATCTCGCACATCTCGTAAACCAATTAAACCTACTGATGAGGGAAAATTTTCTGGACGGTTAGGAAAACCATCTCTTAATTGTCGTAAAATAGAAATTAATGTTTGATCTTGTAAAGAATCAATTTCATCTATAAATAATACTAAAGGGCGGTTTAAAGATGTTGCCCAAGCTGATAAAAAAGCTTTAATTCTGCTTCCTGTTTCTTCCTGTTGCTCCTGATACATATAACCCACATTCCGCACTTCGCTTTGTAATACATGAAGATTAAGAAAATTGGGGTTAATGGTGGTTGAATAGCGAACTGCTTGCAGCATTGCTTCGCTATCGCCGAAGGGCTATAATTCATAGGTTTAAATAGGGTTTGCTGAGAAAGTCTTGTCGTGATGACAGGTGACAGGTGACAGGTGCTAGGCCACGCTTCGCTATCACAAAGTGCAAGCTTTTTTAGGATCATAGCACCTAAAACCAGGCGCAATTTTAATTTTCATCATCCTTGATCCCTTGATTTATCTAGGTTCTACATTTATTCAGCATCCCCTATTTATATCCCAATCACCAATCACCAATCATCAGTCAATATTAAATAACGGTAACTCATTATTTGTGGTTTTGGTATTTTTCACCGTCTTCTTTTTATCACTCTTCCCTTTTTTCTTCCCTTCTGCAACTTTTCCTCCTAATATTTCTGACTCATAGCGTTTTTGGTTGAGTTCCAATAATTTCGCTAAAACTTCATCATGGGTTGACTCTGGCCAACGATATCTCCAAGGTTTTTTCTTACTTCTTTCTCCTCTCTTGGTAGGAGAGATATCAGGGGTGAGGTCTTCTTCTTCGTAGTCTAATAAAAATTCGCATTCTGTGGAAATGTCACCCCATCCGTAAGCGTTGAGAACCTCTTTATCCATTGCGGTGTGTAGTTCTCTGAGTTTAATAATGTCGGGGTCGTATTCGTCGGGGTCATGAAAACGGTTGTAGGTTTCTGTCAGTCCTTGGTTATTTTTTACCATCAACTCCGCACGGTATTCATAATAGGTTTTTCCCGCTTGTTCTAATATGGGGTTGTTTTCCCAGTTTTCGGGAAAGGGGAAGGTTTCAAAACAGTCTGATGGTGTGTAACGCAGTCTATCTTCTAATGATGAACCAAAAAATCTTGTCCATATTTCATGGATGCGAGATTGTAATATACAGAAAAATGAGTTTTTATCATTTGCAAATACTACCAACGCTTCAGAAAAAACTATATTAGCTTCCATGAATGCTGTACACCAATGTGGTTGATGACGAGAAATAACCAAAACACGATTTAATTGTGATATTGCTTGATTTAGGTCAACTCTATTATTCCAAAATTTCCACCACTCATAAACCATTCTTGGATATTTTTTACCATCCTTTTTTAATCTTTCCGGTTTAACTTTCTCCTCTAAAATATTAATTAAATCAGGATATTCCCTCGCTTCCTCCTCACTCATTTCCCCAAAATTAATCACATATCTCCGATGTGCATGAGTAGGACTAGAATTAACTTCCTCACCTCCAATATAAGGAAAAATTCTTTCTGCATTTTGGGGATTTTCTGTAATTAACCTTTGCATTTCTGCTATCGGTGTAGCTTCCGGGTTATCATCATCAAAAGTGAAACCCATTCCTAAAACAATACTACCTTGAAAACTCTTATCCGCATTTGCTAATAACTTCTCAGGGTCTTTATTTCCCCCCGCATGAAATAAGAACGCCGAAATTAAATCAACTTGCTTATTATCTAACAACTTTTCCCCCACATACTCACCCTTAAAACAGTGAACGACGCTAACCACCACCGCAGCTAAACCCGGCCACTTTAACCGTTTTTGGGCATTATAAATAATTCCCTCATGTTCACAAATATATCTCAAACCCGTGCTGCGAGTATCTCCCTGGGCGATGGTGTTAGTAGCAATTAAGCCAAAAGTGCCATTTTTACGTAATAAATCAAACGCCCTTCTAAAAAAATGTGCCACTAAATCACCTTGACCTCCAGATTCATGATTGACAACTTTCAACCAATCTAAATAACCATTACCAAAATTAGAAGAAATTTTACTACCACCCAAAAAAGGTGGATTTCCAATAATTGCATCAAAACCGGGATTTTGATTATCAAATACCTCTGGAAATTCAATTTCCCAATTAAAAACAGGAACAGGTTTTTCCCCAGATTTTAAATTATTACATATATTGATAATTTCTTCTTTCTCCTGTTGGGGCAACCACGGGGGGTTTGCTTCTACCGACTCCTTTACGGGCGAAGCATTCGGATGAGAAATTCTTGATTTTTCCTCAATATTTTTGTCCGAATGCTTCGCCCCTACCTTGCCAAACATTAACCGAAATTTATCTAACTCATCCTTCCTTGCTTTATCTTTTTCTGCTGCAAAAAACGCCGCAATAACTAAGTCACCTCTAACCCTGGTTTCCTCTAATTCTTTTTCCACATCTTCGTATTTTTCCCGTTTCTTTCCATATTCATCATCACCAAAATTAACAATCTCATTTCTATAATTTTTCACATTATCAATTGCTAATGGTAAAGATAAACTTTCATCTGTATAGGTAGTATCCGCTATCCAACTAAAATTTTTAATCTGTTCCCGTGTCAACCCCACCAAAGAGTCACCCCATTTCAACGCATGATCTAAAAATGTAAAGGTATGATTTTTCGCTAAGGTTGCCAACCACAAAGACAACTTCGCCAAATTCACAGCAAACGGATTTTTATCCACACCATATAAACAACGTTGTGCTACAACCCGCCGCGCAAACAATAACACATCCTCATCCCCAGGAATAACCGGAGTATTTCCCTGTTTTTCCCACGCTTCTACCACCTTTTCCGCTATCTGACGACAAACTTCTACCAAAAACGCCCCCGAACCCATGGCTAAATCACAGACTTTTAGATTTAAAATGTCTTCAGATGTGGGGTTTTCTCCCAAGTTCTCAAATACCGGTCTTAATGTTTCTGTAACTATGGGTGCTGTTAACGCCCTTGGTGTATAATGTGACCCACTCCGTCGTCGTTCTTCCCCTGGTTGCAAATACAAGCTACCCACGGCCATTAAACTCGGTGTTTTTGGTGATACTTTCCGCCCCAGTGCATTTACTACTTCCTCAGCCGTTTTTGCCCCTTTCAACTCGGTTAAGGATTTCCCAGTAATTTCACAGTTAGCCTGTTCTTTTAAATACTTTACCCTATCCCCTGCCTTGGTTTTGAGAATATCATCAACACTTACAACCACCGTTACAGAAGCTTTTGCACTTTTGGGTTTACTCCACACCCCGATAGATGGGCTAGTAGCCATTTGCACCTCATAACCCATAATCGCCTCATACACAGATCCGATTTGTTCCACATCTAAGGAACGGTAAGAAAGTCTTTCCCCATCGAGTACAAGTAGTCCTTGTAACACCCGAAAAATCACCCCATCGGAAACGCGGGGGATGTCGGGAGTAGGGGAAGTAGGGGAGGTAGGGGAG